>DASYAQ010000106.1:0-4367 GCA_036501225.1 Caulobacteraceae bacterium
TAGGCCGCCGCGACGTCGCCGGTCTGGCGGCGCATGCGCCAGAAGCGGACGGTGCGGCAGGCGGAATCCCGCGGCAGATCGGCATAGAGCTGGCCGTATTCCCGCGCCCGGCCCATGGCGTCGGCCTCGCGATCGAGCACCAGCACCGCGAAGGTCAAAAACAGCGACCGATCGAAGTTCGCCGCCTTGCAGACGATGGCCAGGGCGTCGAGATCGCGGCGCTCCAGGATGCGGCGGGCGGTGTGGAAATCGACATCGGCCATCTCCGACAACGCTACCAGGAACTTGGTGGTCTCGCCGTTGCGCAGAAAGGCGGCGATGGCGCCGGGACCGATGCCGCCCTTGGCCTTGAGCGCCCGCACGGCCGCCTCGGCGGCGTCATAGTCGGCTGGAAAGGCGCCGTCGCGGGCGGCGACGCGCTTGCGTCCCGCCTCGAGCGCGGCGTCGAGCGCGGCCGGATCGATCTCGGCGTTCTTCTCCATGATCCGGTCGCGCAGCCGCGCCTCGACCACGAAATACATCTCGTTCAGCAGGTCGAGCGGCAGGGAATGCCGATCGACCACCGCTTCGTGCAGGGTGGGATTGGCGAAGGCGCGATCGACCGCCGCCTCGGCCGCGGCCCTGGACAGCTCGGCGTTTTCGTTGCGCAGCAACACGTTCAAGGTGTCGTCGTCGCCGCGCTCGACGATGGCGTCCGACACCGCCTCGGGTACGCGGAACCGGCGCGAAATGGCGCGCAGGTGGTCCTGGTCGCGGGTGCGGGCGACCCGCAGCAGATCCTCGTCGGTGAGCGCCGTCGAGCGGGTCAGCACCGGCTCGGCGACCGCGACGGTGTCGCTGGTGAAGCGGCCGAGCAGCCTCGGCGGCGGCTGGGCGACATCGGCCATGCGCTCGGCGAGCTCGGCGCGCACCGCCTCCTCCATTTCGCCGGCGAGTTGGGACAGCACGTCGTCGAACAGGGCCAGTTCCGAGGGTTGACGACCGTCGACGCCGACGAAGAACAGGTCGGTCACCTCGCGCAACAGCTCGCGGCGACGGTCGCTGGAGGGCTCCTGCGCCAGCGCGATCAGGTCGTGAAGCTTGGTCGTGGCCATCATACTAATTGCTGCTGCCGTCTGGACTGGGCGTATCCAGGGCGATCGCCCTGGCCCGGTTGGCCGGGGTGTTGGCGGACGCGGTCGAGTTGACCGTCTGTGAGCCGGGCACCGCGCGCGGAGACAGCGGCGGCGGCGGTGCGGCCAGATCGCCGCCGGCGCTGTCGGTGAAGAACTGGGCTGGCAGCGGGGCCGGATCTGGGTCCGGTTGCTGGCCGAACTCCCGGGCCGTGGAATAGAAGTGCGCCGGCAGTCCCGGGCCGTGTGGGTTCCACACCCTGGGCGGCTGGGCCGGTTCTGACGGCGCCGGCGCGGCCGCGGCCGCGGCCACGGCGACGGGCGGCCTCGCGGCGGCGGGCTGCGGTTTCGGCTTGGCGGCGCGGGCGAGCTGCGGACTGGGCGGCGGCGGCGTATGCGTCACGACGGCGGCGACCGGCGGCTTGGCGGGAAGCAGCGGACGCATGTCCAGGCTGGCGCTCGCCATCGGCGGGCTGGTCGGCGGCGGCGCGCGCAGGCTGGCTTGCGGCGCGATCGGCGCCATGGGCGCGGGTGCGGGCGGCGGCGCGGTCAGCCGAACCACGGGCGCCGGCGCGGGCGGCGCCGGCGGCGGGGTGTAGATGCTGGCCGGAGGCGGCGCGACGGGCGGTGGCGGGGCGGGCGGGAGCGAAGCGGGTTGGGCCGGCGTCGCCTCGCTCGGCGCGGGTTGCTTGCCGGGCCAATTGAGCATCGGCCGGTCGGCCGCGTAGGAGGCCGGCGTCACGCCGGGCTCGGCTTGCGGCCCATAGCGATCCTGCGCCTGGACTGCGCCTGCGAACAGGGCGGGCAGGGCGATCAGCGCTGTGGACATCGTGATGGCGGCGCGGCGCATATCGAACTCGGCTTGGACGAACTTCAACCCCAAGCTTAAGGCGGTCCGCTTAACCGGCGCCTAACGCCCGCGCCACCAGCGCAAAACAGCGCGCTCGCCAACCTGCATCAGGGCGTTCAGCCCAACCCCCATCAGGACCAGAACCAGAAGCGCTGCAAAGGTTTTCGCCGTCTCCAGCCGGTTCGACGCCTCCATCAGCCGCCAGGCCAGGCCGCGCGAAAGGCCTGATCGGGCGACGAACTCGGCTACAACCGCGCCGATCAGGGCAAGCCCCGCCGCCACCTTTAGTCCCTCCAAAATGAACGGCACCGCCGACGGCAGGCGCAGGCGAAAGAGCCGGTCGAGCGGCCGGGCGCCATAGAGGTCGAACAGGCGCTCCAGGTCCGGATCGGCGGATTTGAGCCCGGTCAGCGCCCCGGAGAAGATCGGAAAGAAGGCCACGATCGCGGCCAGTCCGACCACGGCGCGGCCCGGATGGTCGAGCCCGGCCCAGATCACCGCCAGCGGCGCCACGGCCATGATCGGCGTCACCTGCAGCCCCACCGCCAGCGGCTGCACGGCGCGCTCGGCCAGCGGGTGGGTCGAGATGAGCAGGGCCACGGCAAAGGCGATGCCGCTGGCCAGGACAAAAGCCAGGATGGCCATGGACAGGGTGTTCAGCGCCGCGTCGATCAGCATCGGCGCGTTCCGCCAGGCGGCCACGGCGATTTCCGACGGCGCGGGCAGCAGGAAGACCGGCACCTCCAGCAGGCGGCAGACGGCTTCCCAGATCGCCAGCAGGATGACGATCAACGCGGCCGGCGCCAGCTGATAGGCCAGCCGGCTCATGCGGACGCGCCTTGCATGCCGTGGGCGAGATTGGCGGAGACGTGCTCGCAGGCTTCGCGAAAGACGGCGGTGGTGCGGAAGCCGGGCGGGCGCGGCAGCGGGCCGTCGACCACCGTCTCGCCGGCCAGGCGGCCGGGCCCCTGCGTCATCACCACCACCCGGCCGGCCATGTAGCAGGCCTCCTCGACATTGTGGGTGACGAAGACGATGGCCGCCCGCGACGCGGCCCACAGCACATGCACGTCTTCGCCGAGCGCCCGGCGGGTGATCTCGTCGAGGGCGGCGAACGGCTCGTCGAGCAGGAGCAGCCTGGGGTCGGTGACCATGGCGCGGGCCAGCGAGACCCGCATCGCCATGCCGCCGGACAGCTGCGCCGGCTTGGCCGCCTCGACGCCGGCGAGCTTGACCCGGGCCAGCGCCGCGTCGGCGTGGGTGCGGGCGGCCCTGGCGTGCATGCCGGCCAGTTCCAGCGGCAGGGCGACATTGGCCCGGGCGCTGGCCCAGGGCATCAGGGTGGGCGCCTGGAAGACCACGGCGGTCTCGCCGCGCGCCGAGGCGCGGTGCACGGCGCCGCGGGTGGGCGCCTCCAGCCCGGCCAGCAGGCGCATGGCGGTCGACTTGCCGCAGCCCGAGGGTCCGACCAGGGCGACGATCTCGCCGGCCGCGACGCTCAGGCTGAACGGCCCCAGCGCCGGCCCGCGCGGATAGTCGACCTCGACGGCGTCCAGTTCGGCGAGGGCTGTCGTCACTTCACCCCGGTCGGCAGGAACTGCAGCGTATAGGCCTGGTGATAGTCGAGGCCCTTGGGAAAGTCGGCCGGATCCTGGCGCGACATGGTGTCGAAAAAGTTGGCCCAGCGCGCGTCGGTCATGGCGCCGATGCCCTGGCTGGCGGCGTCTCCGGAAAGTACGATGCCCTTTTCCCGCATCTTGGCGCGGGCGAAGGCCAGCAGGTCCGGGGTCATCTCCGGATTGTCCTTCAGGATCAGGGCGTCGCCCGGCTTGGGGTCGCCGTAGAGATAGGATTTCCAGCCCGCCGCGCTGGCATCGACAAAGGCCTTCACCGCCGTCGGATTGGCGGCGATCAGCTTGCCGTTGGCCAGCACCATGGCCGAGTAGCCGGGATAGCCCTCGTCGGCGAGCAGGAAGACCGCCGGCTTGGCGCCGCTGGCCTTCTCGATCGTATAGGGCTCGCTGGTCAGATAGCCCTCCTCGATCACGCTCGGGTTGGTCAGGAAGGCCGCCGATGAGGTGTAGGGCCGGATCTGGCCGTCCGTGAAGCCGTACTTCGCCTTCAGCCACACCCAGAAGGCGGTGATTGAGGCGTCCGACAGCATGATCGGCCGGCCCTTCATGTCGGCGATCGAATGGATGCCCTGGTCGGTATGGGCGATCAGCACCTGCGGATCGCTCTGCATCGAGGCCATCACCGCCTTGACGCCGGTCTTCTGCTCAGCCTGGTTCAGGGCGATGAAGCTGTTGGAGCCGATGCCAAGGTCGATGGCGCCGGTGGCGAGAAGCAGCGGCACGTTCACCGCCGGTCCGCCCTGGATGATGCTGACGTCCAGCCCGCGCTTC
>DASYAQ010000107.1:0-10116 GCA_036501225.1 Caulobacteraceae bacterium
GATATTGCCGCCACGGTGGCGCAGACCCTGGAGCGGATGGACCGCGCGGGAGACCTGCGGGCGGGGGCGAACGCCGACGGCGCCGTGGAGATCGCCATGAACGCCGACCGTTCCGCCCGCCGCGTCGCCCAAGACGTCCTCGCCCAGCTCCAACCGTCGCTCTAGCGCAAAGGGAAGACGAACCGTTCATGTTCGCCGCCGTGCAGTCCGCTTTGAGCTATGTCGCGCCGTTTCTCTTCGTGCTCCTTCTGGTCATCACGGTGCACGAGTTCGGCCATTTCCTGATGGCCAAGGCGTTCGGCGTGGCCATCGAGCGCTTCTCCATCGGTTTCGGCCGCGCCCTTCTCAGCTGGCGCGACCGCGCTGGCGTCGAGTGGCGCATCGGCTGGATTCCGGTCGGCGGCTACGTGATGTTCGCCGGCGACGAGAACGCCGCCAGCGTCCCCGACCAGGAAGACTTGGAAGAGATGCGGCGTCGTATCGTCGCGCATGAGGGCCCGGCGGCGGTGCGCAAATACCTGCCGTTCAAGCCGCTCTGGCAGCGCGCCATGGTGGCGGCGGCCGGCCCGGCGGCCAACTTCATCCTGTCCGTCGCCATCTTCGCCGTGCTGCTGATGACCTTCGGCGAGACGACGCTGCGCCCGCGCATCGGCGCGGTCCTGGCCAATTCCCCCGCCGCCGCGGCCGGGTTCAAGGCCGGCGACCTGATCACCAGCGCCGACGGCCGGGCGATCGACAGTTTCGAACAGCTGCATCAGATCGTCGCCCTGCGCACCGGCGTGGCGATGCATTTCACCGTGCATCGCGGGACCGCCGACCTGGTGCTCGACGCCACGCCAAGGCGCGCCCTGGTGGACAATCCGCTGGGCGGCCACGACGCCCAGGGCCAGTTGGGCCTGGCGCCGTCGACGGCCCCCGCGGACATCGTGCAGCGGCGTTACGACCCGATCAGCGCCGTCGGCGCGGGGGCGGGTCGAACCTGGGACATGCTGTCGACCACCGTCTACTACCTCGGCCGCCTGGCCCAGGGGCAGGAGTCGGGCAAGCAGATCACCGGCGTCATCGGTATCGCCCAGGTGTCGCATTACGCCGTCGAGGAGGGGGCGCAGGGCGCGAAGGGCCTCGGCGCCCAGGTGCTGGGCAGCCTGGTGACCCTGCTCAGCCTGGCGGCGGTGGTCTCGGTCAGCATCGGCTTCGCCAACCTGCTGCCCATACCGGTGCTGGATGGCGGGCATCTGCTGTTCTACGCCTATGAGTGGATCGCGCGCCGGCCGGTGGCCGCGTCGGTGCAGGCGGTGAGCTACCGGGTGGGGCTTGCCTTACTGCTCGGTTTGATGTTGTTCGCCACCACCAACGACCTGCAGCGCATTAACGTATTCCGTTTCCTCGGCGGCCTGTTCTCGTGAGCATGCGCCCTTTGACGATGGCCCCAACGATGGATTCCTCCACCGCTCGTCGCCCACGCGCCTCTGTACGCGTCGTGTCCGGGCTGGCCATGCTGCTGGCGACATCGGCGCTCGCCTCCGGCGTGTGGGCGCAGGCCGCGCCGCGGCCCTCTGCGACCTCGACGGTTCAGCCGCCGCCGCCGGCGACCAGCCCGACGCCCGCGGCGCCCGGACCCGTGGTTCCGGAAAGCGGCGTGGTCCAGCGGATCGTGGTCCAGGGCAATGAGCGGATCGAGACCGAGACCATCCTGGCCTATCTGCCGATCCAGGTGGGCGACACGGTCGGCGCCGCCCAGATCGACAACGCCATCAAGACCCTGTTCAGGACCGACCTGTTCGCCGACGTGCGCGTCGAGCTTCGCGGCGGCGACCTCAACGTCGCGGTGGTGGAGAACCCGATCATTAATCAGGTGGTGTTCGAGGGCAATTCGAACATCAAGGACGACAAGCTGCGCGACGAGGTGCAGGTGCGCCCGCGCGGCATCTACACCAAGGCCAAGGTCGAGGCCGACGTGCAGCGCATTGTCGAACTCTATCGCCGCTCGGGGCGCATCTCGGTCACGGTGACGCCGCAGATCGTCGCCCTGCCGCAGAAGCGCGTCGACCTGATCTTCGCCATCAACGAGGGGCCGAAGAGCGGCATCCTCAGGATCGAATTCATCGGCGCCAAGCACTTTTCCGCCACCGATCTGCGCGGCGTCATCACCACCAAGGAGAGCCGCCTTTATCGCTTCCTGAGCACCAACGACAATTACGACCCCGACCGGATCGACTACGACCAAGAGCAGCTGCGCAAATTCTACCGCAACCGCGGCTATTACGATTTCCGCATCGTCAACGCCGTGGCCGAGCTGGCGCCAGACAAGAACGGTTTCGTGGTCACCTACACGCTGGACGAGGGCGCGCGGTACCGGTTCGGCAAGCTGACGGTCAATACGGCGCTGAAGAAGCTGAACGGCGCGGTGCTGCAGCAGTTGCTGCCGATCCGCCCGGGCCAGCTCTATCAGGACGAAAAGATCGAACAGGCGACCGATGCCCTGACCTTCGCGGCCGGCGCCGCCGGCTTCGCCTTCGTCCAGGTCGAGCCGCGCTATGTCGCCAATCGCGCCACCCATACGGTCGATGTCGCCTTCGACGTGAAGGAAGGCCCCCGCGTCTATATCGAGCGCATCGACGTGGTGGGCAACACTCAGACCCTCGATTACGTCATCCGCCGCGAACTGCTGCTCTCCGAGGGCGACGCCTACAACCGCGTGCTGGTCGATCGCTCGAAGAACGACGTCAAGGCGCTCGGCTTCTTCAAGGATGTCGACATCACCCAGACGCCCGGCAGCGCGCCCGACCGCACGGTGCTGCAGGTGAAGGTGACCGAGCAGCCCACAGGCGAACTCTCGTTCAGCGCCGGCTACTCATCGGTCGATAAGCTGGTGACCGATATCGGTGTTTCCGAGCGGAACTTCCGCGGCCGCGGCGAAGACGTCCGCGCCGAACTGTCGCTGGGCTCGATCCGCCAACAGCTCAGCCTGTCCTTCACCGAGCCGCGCTTCCTCGACCGCAATATGAGCGCCGGCTGGGACCTCTACGGCTATCGCTACGACTTCACCCAGTATGCCGGCTATGTCAGCGAATCGGTCGGCGGCGACGTGCACGTCGGCTTCCCGCTCAGCCCCTATCTGAGCATGCAGCTGCGCTATTCGCTGCACGGCGACAACGTCGCGGTCAGTCAGGTCGAGTGCGGGCCGACGCCGACGCTGTCGACCATCATCTGCGCCCAGCAGGGCACGACGATCACCTCGGCGCCCGGCTATACGCTGCGCTGGGACAAGCGGAACGATCCGATCAATCCCACCCGCGGCTTCTACCTGTCGCTGACCCAGGACTTCGCCGGGCTCGGCGGCGACGTCCGCTACGTCAAGACGGTCGGCGAGGGCGGCTGGTATCACGGCTTCAATTCCGACTTCATCCTCAGCGTCACCGGCCAGGCCGGCTATGTCGGCGGCTGGGGCGGTGATGACGTACGCATCAACGACCGGTTCTTCGCCGGCGGCGGCAACGGCGGCGGCGCGATCTTCCGCGGCTTCCAGGTGGCCGGCATCGGCCCGCGCGACACCACCCCCGGCCTTGGCCAGGAAGCGCTCGGCGGCAAGCTCTATATGATCGGAACCGTGGAAGAGACCTTCCCCGACTTCCTGCCCGAGCAGTACGGCATCCATACCGCCGCCTTCGGCCAGATCGGCACGCTCGGCCTGCTCGACGACGCCGACAAGCGCACCGCCGGCAGCCTTGTTAATGACCCATTCGTCAAGGATGACCTCGCGCTGCGCGCGTCGGCCGGCATCAGCGTCTTCTGGAAATCGCCGCTCGGGCCGATCCGGATCGACCTTGCCGCGCCGATCCTCAAACAACGCTACGATAAGACGCAGACTTTCAGCTTCTCCACCTCAACCAGGTTCTAATGAACATGATGACTAGAAAATCCGGCGCCGCGTTCGCGGGCGCTCTCGCAATCGCGGTCCTCGCGCCCATGGTGACTCACGCCCAGGCCGCCGCCCCGGCGGCCGCGCCGCCGACCGGCCCGGCCATTCCCGGCATGTGCGTCCTGTCGCAGGAAGCGGTCGTCTATACCTCGACCGTCGGCAAGTATGTCGCGACCCGGCTGCAGCAACTGAACTCGGCCGCCCAGGCCGAGCTCACCAGCAACGCCACCAGCCTGCAGGCCGACGAAAAGGCGTTCGAGGCCGCGCGCGCCGGCCTGTCCCAGGAACAGCTGCAGCAACGCGGCGCGGCGCTGCAGGGCCGCGAGCGCGATCTTGAGCGGACAGCACAGATTCGTCGCGAAGAGCTCAGCCAGACGGCGCAAAAGGCCCAGGCCCGCATCCTCCAGGAGGCCTCGCCGATCTTCCAGCAGGCGGTGCGCGCGCATAACTGCTCGATCGTGCTTTCGGGCACGGGCGTGCTGGTCGCCGAGACCTCGATGGACGTCACCCCGACGGTGATCGCGGGCCTCAACGCCAAGATCACCCAGTTCGAGTTCGACCGCGAGCATCTGGATCAAGCCGCCGCCGCTGCGCCAGCCCGCTAAAGCCGCGCGGCGAACTTCCAGCAAGCCGCCAAAAGGCCGATAAGGCGTCATGCCGGATTCGCGTTTCTACGAAGGCCTGGGCTCGGCCAGCGTTGACGACCTCCTTGAAATCACGGGGGCGACGCTGGCCGACGGCTCGGTTGGCGGCAACGCCATGTTCGATTCGGTCGCGCCGCTGGCGCTGGCGGGCGGCGGCGACGTCGGCTTCTTCTCCGATCCTCGCCATCTCGACGCCCTGAAGACGACCAGGGCGGGCGCCTGTTTCCTCAGTCCCGGCCAGGCCGAGTTCGCGCCGGCGGGCTGCGTCGTGCTGCTGACCGCCGAGCCTAAGATCGCCTACGCCAGGGCGGCCAATCGCCTGCATCGGCCGCGGTTGATGCCGGCCGGCTTTGGCCAGGTGCATCCGACCGCGACACTGGAAGACGGCGTGGTCCTGGCCTCCGGCGCCGTGGTCGGGCCAGGCGCCAGCATCGGCGCGGGGACGCATGTCGGCGCCAATGCGGTGATCGGCCCCGGTGTGGCGATCGGGCGTGACGCAAGCATCGGCTCCAACGTCACCATCGGCTTCGCCCTGATCGGCGACCGGGTGCGCATCCTGGCCGGGGCGGTGATCGGCGAGGCGGGCTTCGGCGTTGAGGTCTCCAGGGGCGCGGCCATGGACTTTCCGCAACTCGGCCGCGTCATCCTGCAAGACGGCGTGACCGTCGGCGCCAATAGCTGTATCGATCGCGGGGCCTGGGAGGATACGGTCGTCGGCGAGAACACGAAGATCGATAACCTGGTCCAGATCGGCCACAATGTTCAGCTTGGCCGCAGCTGCGTGCTGTGCGGCAGTGTCGGCCTCTCGGGCAGCACGATCGTCGGCGACGGCGTCATGTTCGGCGCCAAGGCCGGCATAGCCGACCACGTCACCATCGGCGCCGGCGCCCAGGTGATGGCGGCCGCCGGCGTCATGGGCGACATTCCCGCCGGCGAGACCTGGGGCGGCGCGCCCGCGGTCAGGGCGCGGCAGTTCTGGCGCCAGGTCGCCTGGGTCAGCCGCATGGTCAATGCACGTAACCGGAGGGCGGACGTTTGAGCGAGGCAGTGGCGGCGGCCGAGCCGGTCGATATCGACATCGACGAGATCCTGAGCCTAATCCCGCATCGCCCGCCCTTCCTGATGATCGATCGGGCGGAGGACTTCCTGTCCTACAAGTCGCTGGTCGGCATCAAGAATGTCGCCATGAACGAGCCCTTCTTCGCCGGCCACTTTCCGGGCTATCCGGTCATGCCGGGGGTGATGATCGTCGAGGCCATCGCCCAGACCGGCGGCGTTCTGATGTCGAAGTCGATGAATCTCGATCTGGCGAGCAAGAGCATCTTCTTCATGTCGCTGGATAAGTGCCGGTTCCGCGCCCCGGTGCGGCCCGGCGACATCCTGCGCATGCCGGTCGATGTGATCCGCGCCCGCCCGACGGTCGCCCAGTTCAAGGGCCGCGCCATGGTCGGCGACAATCTCGCCTGCGAGGTCGAGTTCATGGCCATGGTCGTCGAGCGGACTTAGATGAGCAAGATCCATCCCTTAGCCAGTGTCGACAAGGGCGCCCATCTGGGCGAGGACGTCGAGATCGGTCCCTACTGCGTCGTTGGACCCAAGGTGAAGCTGGGCGCGCGCACCCGGCTGCAGTCGCACGTCAACGTCGAGGGCCTGACCGAGATCGGCGAGGACTGCGTCGTGCATCCCTTCGCCAGCCTTGGCGGGCCGCCGCAACACGCGGCGCACACCGGCGAGACCACCCGGCTGATCATCGGCGACCGCGCCCTGATCCGCGAATACGTCACCATGAACGCCGGCTCGTCGGTCGGCACGGGCGTGACCAGGGTGGGTTCGGACTGCACCTTCTATACCGGCGCTCATGTCGCGCATGACTGTATCGTCGGCGACCGGGTGCTCCTGGTGAACTGCGCGACGCTGGCCGGCCATGTCGAGGTGTCCGACTTCGCGATCGTCAACGGCCTGGCCGGGGTGCATCAGTTTTCGCGGATCGGGCGCTATGCCTTCGTCGGAGCAGGCGCCATCGTCGTCCGCGACGTCATTCCTTACGGCACCGTCTGGGGCAATCACGCCCACCTGGAGGGCCTCAACCTGGTTGGCCTGAAGCGCCGCGGCTTTTCGCGCGAGCAGATCAATACGCTCAGGGTCGCCTATCGCCTGCTGTTCGCCGAGGAAGGTTCGTTCCAGGAGCGGGTCGACGACGTGGCCGAGGCCTATGCCGGCGAGACCCATGTGATGGAGGTCATCGACTTCATCCGCGCCGACGCCAGCCGGCCGCTCTGCATGCCCGCCCGCGAGGTGTGAGCCCGATATGGCCAAGCTTGGGCTGATCGCGGGGGCAGGGGGGCTCCCGGTCGAGATCGTCCGCGCCTGCGAGGCGGCCGAACGGCCGATCTTCGTCGTGCGGCTGGGCGGCCTGGCCGACCCGGACATCGCCGGGGCGCGCGGCGTCGATGCCGGCGTCGCCGAATGGGGCAAGGTGTTCGCGGCGCTGAAGAAGGAAGGCTGCGAGCAGGTCTGTTTCGCCGGCCATGTGCCCAGGCCAGACTTCGCCAACCTGAAGCCGGATCTGCGCGGCCTGGCGGCCCTGCCGGGCATCATTGCCGCCGCCCGCAAGGGTGACGACGCCCTGCTGCGCCAGATCATGCACGAGATCGAGAAGGAGGGCTTCGTCGTCGAGGCCGCCAACGAAGTGCTCAGCAGCCTGACGATTTCGCCTGGCCCGTTGGGGCGTCTGGCGCCTTCGGAACGGCACGGCGCCGATATCGAACAGGCCATCCGCGCCGCGCGGGTGCTCGGCGAACTCGATATCGGCCAGGGCGTCGTGGTGGCCAATGGCCTGGTGCTGGCGGTCGAGGCGCAGGAAGGCACCGACGCCATGCTGCGCCGCTGCGCCGAGCTGCCGGAGGCGCTCAGGGCCAATGGCGGCGAGCCCATGGGCGTGCTGGCCAAGGCGGTGAAGCCGAACCAGGACCGCCGCATCGACCTGCCGGCCATCGGCCCGGCGACGGTGATGGGCGCGGCGCGCGCCGGCCTGGCCGGGATCGTCGGCGAGACCGGGGCGCTGCTGGTCATCGACCGGGCCGCGGTTATTCAGACGGCGGACGATCTGGGCCTGTTCGTCGTGGGCGTGGCGCCGGCGTGAGCCGGCCGCTGACGGTGATGCTGGTGACGGCGGAGGCCTCGTCCGGCGACGCCCTCGGCGCGGCCCTGGCGCGGGCCTTGAAAAAGCGGCTGGGCGGCAACAGCACGCGATTTGTCGGCGTCGGCGGCGCGGCCATGGAGCGCGAGGGCATCGACAGCCCTTTTGACGTCAGCGAGCTCTCGATTGTCGGCATGTTCGAGGGTCTGATGGCCTATCCCAAGGTCGTCAGGCGCGTTGGAGAAACCGCGACTTTGGCGGCACGGGAAAAGCCCGACATCGCCGTCCTGATCGATTCCTGGGGCTTCACCCTGCGCGTCGCCCAGCGGCTGCGGAAGCAGACCCCCGGGCTGCCGCTGATCAAATATGTCGGGCCGCAGGTCTGGGCGACGCGGCCGGGCCGGGCCAGGACGCTGGCGAAGACCGTCGATCACCTGCTGGCCATCAACACCTTCGACGCCCCCTATTTCGAGGCCGAAGGCCTGCCAACCACCTTTGTCGGCGCCTCGACCCTGGCGCTGGATCTCAGCGGCGCCGATCCGCGGCGCCTGCGCGCGGCGATCGGCGCGAGCGCCGACGAACCGATCCTGCTGGTGCTGCCGGGCAGCCGGCCGGGCGAGATCGAGCGGCTGTCGCGGCCGTTCGAGGAGGCGGTCAGCCGCCTTGTCGCCGAGCGGCCGAGCCTGCGGGTCGTCGTGCCGGCCGCGGCCACCGTCGCCGACCTGGTCAAGGCCAAGGTCGGCGCCTGGAAAGTCCCGGCGCGGATCATCGAAGGCGACCCGCTGAAATACGACGCCATGAAGGCCGCCACCGTCGCGCTGGCCTGCAGCGGCACGGTGACCAGCGAACTGGCCATGGCCGGTTGTCCGATGGTGGTGGCCTATCGCCTGAGCGAGATCGGCTACTGGGTGCTGCGCGCGGTCTATCGCCAGCGCCACATCACCCTGTTCAACATCGCCGCCGGCGAAACCATCGCGCCTGAATTCATCCAGCACGACTGCACCGGCGCGAAACTGGCCAAGGCGGTCGCCGAACGCCTCGACGACCCGGGCTTACGCACGCAGCAGATCGCGGCGCAAAACGCCATACTGGAAAAGATGGGCCGCGGCGGCCCCGACCCGGCCGAGATCGCCGCGGACGTGGTTGTGCGGATGTTGCGGGATCGAGGCCTATTGACTTCGGATGGGTTAGACCGGGGCGCCCCTTCTTCCCTTGCGGGAGAAGGTGTCAGCGAAGCTGACGGATGAGCAACCATGTTCAGGCTGCGAGCTGTTTGAGCCAGGGCTGTCCTCTTGAGAGGACGAGGTTGGCGGCCTCGATGAGCTTACGCATGACCGCGACGATCACGACCTTGGGCGTTTTCCCGTTGGCGAGCAGACGCTGGGCGAAGGCCTTGAAGCCTGGATCGCATCGCTTGGCGGCGAGAGCGGCCATGTAGAGCATCCGCCTGGGCCGGGCTCGGCCGCCGGCGATGAAGCGCAGACCCTTGAACTGGCCGGAGTCGCGGTCGAAGGGAGCGACGCCGATCAGCGAAGCAGCCTGACCGCGGCGCATGGCGCCGAGTTCGGGCATGCGCACGACCAGGGTGGCGGCGACGATGGGCCCGGCGCCGGGCAAGGAGATGAGCAGCCGGAAGCGGGCAAGGAGATCGGCGTGGGCCTTGATCGTCCCGATGACCTGGGCCGCCAGCTTGGCCTTCAGGCGCTCCAACGATTGGATCTGAACTCGGAGGAGCTTGCCGATGTCCTTCAGGGTCACATGTTCGAGGGCGGTCTTCATCTCGGCGGCATGATCGGTGATCTGTTCGTAGGCCGTCAGCCACTCGGCCAGTTCAACCAGTCTGGGGTCCTGTGCGGCCCTCACCGTGTCCACCTGGGCGGTGGCCGCCGCGATCACCCGGGCGTCCAGCTTGTCGTTCTTGGCCCGACGCCGCTTCAGCCTGGCGAACAGCCGCACCTCGATCGGCTGGTGCACCACCACTTCGAAGCCCGCCGTCTCCAGCGCCAGGCGCACCGCCCGCTCGTAGCCGCCGGTCGCCTCCATCCCCACGCGGCCGACCTCCCGCGCCTTCAGCCAGGCGACCAGCTCGCTGATCCCCGCCGTCGTGTTCGACGCCTGCCGCTCATCGCAATGGCCGTACACCGCCACATCCAGTTGGCGCTTGCCCACATCGATCCCGGCGATCTTCGTGTTAGACTGACCCTGTTCCATCGACCCATCCTTGTGGCTTCGGACCTAAAGTCCCTGCAACCATCCGGGTCATGAAACGTCGGCGGCGGCCCTGCTCACCCTCAGTCCAAAAGGCTCAGGGGTCATCGGCCCCTCCGCCGACAGTCCGCCTGGTGTTGGTGCGCCAGGCGGACGTCCCGGAAGACAGCCCAGACCTAGCACGGACACCAACAGACAAGGGG
>DASYAQ010000108.1:0-7104 GCA_036501225.1 Caulobacteraceae bacterium
CCCCTCATCCGTCGGCTACGCCGACACCTTCTCCCGCAAGGGGAGAAGGGGCATTCAGCGCATGCTCCGGAGATGTGTGAATCTGCTAGCCCAGAGTGAGAGGGAGGGAGCCAAAGCGAAGCGAATGGGAGGGATTACGGCCTCGCCGATAAGAACACCAATTTACGGCCGCCCGGAAGTCAGCTGCGCCAGCCAGGCAAGGCCCCGCATCCTCCCACGCGCCTGCACGCGCGGGCCCCTCCTTCTCCCTCTGGGAGAAGTTTTTAGGGGCGCGCCTCGATCACGGTTCTGAGCGTCGCTCGCACGAGGTCCGGACGTTCCATCGGCAGGAAATGGGTCGTGCCTGGCACGGTCTCGATGCGGATCCGGCCATCGGCGGTCAGTTGGTCGAGGCGGCTGTCGACATTGCAGGTCGAGGCGCGTTCGGCGCGCAGGATGGCGATGGGGCAGCGGCTGCGCGCGAAGGCGTCCCAGGGGTCGTGGCCCTGGGCCAGGTAGTTGGAGACCTCCCATTCCGGCGCGCAGGCCAGTTCGACCGTTCCGTCGGCCAGGTCGCGAAAGCCGTCCTCGACATAGTCGACCAGCATCGGCTCGGTCCAGGTCGTGAAGGCGCCGCGGCCGCGATAGGAATGGACGGCGGCCGCGCGGTTGTCGAAATGCCGCCGCCGCCTGGAGGCGCCGTGGATCAGAGGTGACTCCATCGGGTCGCCGACGCCGCGTTCCGGCGGCAGGACGACGGGATCGAACAGGGCCAGCGCCCGGACCCGTTCGGGCGCGTCGGCGGCGGCGAACAGGCTGAGCGTCCCGCCCATGGAGTGGCCGGCCAGCACCACGGCCGTAAGCTCGAGCGTCTGCAGGAAGACGATCAGGTCCCTGCCCAGATCGTGCCAGGTGTTGCGCCCCTTCGGATCGGCCGGGGCGGGGGTGCGGCCATGGCCGCGCAGGTCGAGGGTAAGGATGCGAAAGTCGCCCGCCAGCGGCCCGAGGATCGTCCGGTAGGTGCGCGCGTTGAAGCCATTGGCGTGCAGGAAGACCGCGTCGACCGGCCGGTCGCTCGGGCCATAGTCGAGATAGGCGAAGTCGCCCGCCCCGATGTCGGTCTCGAGCCGAAGCGAGTGGGCGCGGGGCTGGTAGGCGACAACGGCGTCCATGCGGCGTCCTTGTTGGCATCGGCAGGGCTGCATAGGCGAAGGAGGCGTCGGATGAAACTGTTCACCATCGGCTATCAGGCCGCCACCCAGGCCGAGGTGATCCAGCGATTGAAGACCGCGGGGGTCGAGGTGCTGGTCGATGTCCGCGCCGTGGCCGCCTCGCGCCGGGCCGGGTTTTCCAAGAAGCTGCTGGCCGCCAGCCTGAACGAGGCGGGGATCGACTATGTGCATCTGCGCGCCCTCGGCACGCCGCCGGCGGGACGCATCGCCGCCCGGGCCGGACGCCATGCGCAGATGCAGGCCCTCTATACCGATTATCTGGACAACGAACCGGCCGCCCAGGCGGAACTCGCCGAGGCGGCCGATATCGCCTCGGCGCGGCCCTCGGCCCTGCTGTGCCTGGAGGCCGACGCCAGGGAATGCCACCGGAGCCTTATCGCCGCGCGCCTTGTCGAGCGCGACGGCTTCGAGGTGGTGGACCTCTAGGGGCGGACGATCGCGGCCCCGCAGGCCGGCCGGCGGTTAGCGCTTCGGTTTGCGGCCGCCCTGGACGAAGGCCCGCGCGATCTCGCCGATGACGCGCGGATTGCGCATGGCCATGATCGCCGCGGCCAGAGCCACGCCGGCAGAGGCGATCGGCTTGTCGCGCACCAGTTCCATCAGGTCCTCGGCGACGCCGGCCGGCGTCCCGGTTCCGGAGCGCCTTTTCCCGCGCGGCATGGCCGCGAGCCCGCCGATCGCCAGGATCACGGCGAAGGCGCCGGCGACCGCCGCGCCGGCGCCCGCATCGCCCAGCATCGGCCGGACGAGCGCATAGAGCGCAAAGGCCAGGGCGACGGCCACCACCGACGCCGATGTGGCGAGGAAGGCGACCGCCACAAAGGCCATGAGCAGTTTTCTGAAGATCACCGGCGCCCGCCGGCGAGCAGGATGCCGATCAGCACGCCGACGCCAAGGGCGGTGAAGGTCGCGGTCAGCGGCCGTTCCTGGACCTTCTCGGTGACATATTTCTGGGCGACGTCGATAGAGTCGCCGGCGGTGTCTGCATAGGCACGGGCCTGGATGCGCAGGGTCTCAAGGCCCTCCTGGATCGTGCGCTGGGCGCGCTCGGTCATGTCGTTGATGTTCTTTTCGGCGTCCTTGATCGTCTTGTCGACGCGGTCTGCCGTTTCGTCGATGGCGGTGCTGGCGGGCATGGAAGGTCTCCGAGGCATCGATAGGGTGAAAGAAACGCTGAAGCTTACTCTGGAACGCGACCGCGACCGGCGCGGTTCCGGGCCCAAGCTCGAGCGGAACGACGCGAGCTGGCTGCATGACGCTTTCCTTATCCCTTCGCAAGGTGTTCTCTGACCAGAATGATTTGTTCCGGCCCGTCCGATATCGGACGGCCGCAAAAAGGGCTTCAGTGGTCGCTTATGGATCGCCTCGAGGCAGCGGAGCCGCCAGCGCCTGAGATCAACGCCGCGCGCCCGGCCTTGGCCGAGGCGGACCCGGCGGCCCAGGCCCGCCTGCAGCGTATCGCCAGCCTGGCCGCCCTGGCCTTTTCCGTCTCCCGCGCGGCCATCGCCCTGTTCGAGGACGGCGCGGTGCGCGTGCACGCCAGGGTCGCGCCGGCTGGATGCGACTGGCCGCCGGCCGGCGACCTGCAGACCCGCTGGCGCGGCCTGCGCGAGGCGGTGGTCTCCACCGACGCCCAGGGGTTTCATGCCGCCGCGCCGCTGTTCGCCGCCGAGGGGCCGGTGCTGGGCGTCATCATCCTCGACGAACCCAGGCCCGGGCGGGCTTCCGCCCAGGTCGGCCTGTCGGCCCTGGCCGATCTCGCCGCCCTGGCCGCCGAGGAGGTCACCCGCAAGCGCGACGAGGCCGAGCGCGAGACCCTGGTCGCCGAACTCGACCACCGGGTGAAGAATGTGCTGGCCGCGGTGCAGTCCCTGGCCGCCCAGTCCGCCCGCAAGGCCTCCTCGCTCGAGGGCTTCCTGAAGACCTTCGCCGGGCGGCTGAAATCGATGGCCTCGGCCCACCAGCTGCTCACCGCCACCCGCTGGCGCGGCGCCGGCATGCAGAACATCGCCGCAGCCGAACTGGGCGGCCTGGCGCCGGGCCAGACCCGCTGGCAGGGGCCGGACCTGCTTTTGACCCCGCGCGCGGCCAACGCCATGTCGCTGGCCCTGCACGAGCTGGCCACCAATGCGGTGAAGTTCGGCGCGCTCTCCACCGAGCTCGGCCGGGTCGACGTCGCCTGGCGGGCCACCGGCGATGGCGGGCTCGAGCTGCAGTGGATCGAAAGTCGCGGGCCGCCGGTCGCGCCGCCGACCCGGCGCGGGTTCGGTGCCACCCTGCTGGACAAGGTCACCGGCCGCGAGCTCGGCGGCGAGGCGCGCGTCGAACACCGCCGCGAGGGCGTGCGCGCCACCCTGGTCGCCGGCGCCTCGGCCCTGGCCGACCAGCCCGCCGCCGCGCCCGCGCCCGCGCCCATCGCCGAGGCGCCCAGCCTGACCGGCGCCTCGGCCGGCGCGCCCTATCTCGATCCCGCCGGCCGCATCAAGGGCCTGCGCGTGCTGATCGTCGAGGATGCTCTCTTGCTGGCGCTGGAGCTGGAGGCCGGCCTCTCGGAAGCCGGCGCCAAGGTGGTTGGCTCGGCGGCCGACGTCGAAGAGGGCCTGCGCATGGCCGAGCTGCCGCTGGA
The DNA here is from genome assembly GCA_036501225.1 of Caulobacteraceae bacterium. GTDB lineage: Bacteria > Pseudomonadota > Alphaproteobacteria > Caulobacterales > Caulobacteraceae > Poindextera. The sequence goes on from DASYAQ010000108.1 coordinate 3,838, forward strand.
CGCGGCGGTGCTCGACGCCAATCTGAACGGCGAATCGGTGCTGCCGGTCGCCCAGGCCCTGGCCGGGCGCGGCGTGCCGTTCATCTTCGCCACCGGCTATGGCGACTCGAAGTTCGCGCCGCAGGGTTTCGACGCGCCGCTGATCAAGAAGCCCTATGACGTGACCCAGGTCGCCGCGGCGCTGGCGGAAATCACCGGACGCGCCGCGCCGAGGGAACCGATCACAGCCGCGTGAGGTTTGGTCTGGGGCGCGCCGACGGGCGGGCTCAGGACCAGGGAGGCTTCACGCCATGCGCCACTATCTCCTCATCGCCAGCACCGCCGTTCTTCTGGTCGCGTGCAACCATCCCGCCAACAACACCGAGGCCGCCGCAAGCGACGCCGAGGCCGCGGCCAGTTCGGCCGACTCGAGCGCCGCCGCCGCGATGAGCGCAGCCAGCGACGCCGATGCGGCCGCCGCCGGAGTCGCGGTCAGCGCCGCGCCCGCGACCCCCGATTTCGTCAATGCCGCCGCCTCGACCGACATGTTCGAGATCCAGGCCGCCAAACTGGCCGAAAAGCGCTCGAAGAACGCCGATGTGAAGGCCTTCGCGGCGATGATGATCCACGACCACACCCAGTCGACCGCGGCCCTGAAGGCGGCGATCAAGGCTTCCGGCGCGGCGGTGACCCTGCCCGCCGACCTGCCGTCGGACATGAAGGCCAAGCTGGACGCGCTGACCAGCGCCGCGCCGGCCGACTTCGACAAGGCCTATATGCTAAGCCAGATCATGGTCCACCAAGACGCGCTCACGGTCATGAAGGCCTATGCCGCCAATGGCGACACCCCGCAGATCAAGGATTTCGCGACCAAGACCGCCGTCGTCGTCCAGACCCATCTGGACAAGGCCTCGAACGTCCGCGACAGCCTGAAGTGATCCTCAGGCCGGCGCCGGCCTGAGGCGTTCGACCCTGACGCCCTGAGCGGCCAGCGCTTCGAGCAGACCGGGGCCGATGGCCGCGCCGCCGACCCAGACGATCTGCAGACCCTGGGCGGCGACGGCGGTCAGTTCCGCCAGATCGGCAGCAGCCGGCGCCAGGCGCCGCGCCTCGCGCCGCGCCAGGGTCAAGGTCGCGGGCGCGGAACCGTCGTCGGCGATCAGGACATCGGCCTGGGCCAGGGCGCGCGCCGCGCGCAGGCTGAGCAGGTCGGCGGCGCCGGCATCCTCGACGATCCAGAGGCGGCCCTGGCGGATCGCGCCGGCGTCGCGGGCCTCCAGCGCCGCCTCCAGCAGCCGGCGCGCGCCGGCCATGTCGCCGGCCATGGCGGCCTCGGCGGGCGGACCGGTCAGGGCCTCGCGCAGAAAGGCGCGGCGGGCGTCGAGATCGGGCAATTGTTCGCGCAGCCGCTCGCGCATGGCCCCGAACAGGGCCGCGACCCGGCCGGCGCCGGCGGGGATGCGCGCTTCGATGTCGTTGCGCAGCAGAGCCGCCAGCAGCGGCGACGATCCCGTCGTCCCCACCGCCGCCACCACCGCGCCCCGATCGACCAGGGCCGGGGTGTGGAAGTCGCAGAGCTCTGGATGGTCGACCACATTGACCACCGCGCCGGCCTGCCGCGCGGCAGTGGCGGCGGCTTTGCGGAAGGCGACGTCGCCGGCGGCGATAAAGACGATGCTCGCGTCCCGGTAGGCCGCCGGATCGAGCGCCTGATCCTCGCCGATGCGCAGCAGCCGGGCCGGCGAACCCTCGAACAACCGCGCCTTGGCCTGCGCCGGCTCGCCGTCGCCGACGATGGCGACGGTGCGGCCGGCCAGGGGGAAGAAGGCGGGAAAGGCGTCCATCAACGCGATTTCTAGACCGATTGCGCCAGGCGCGGCAGTTTTTTGGCCGCGCGCGCCAACCTGAACAGCACTAAGATGCAGGCAAATCAGAGCCTGCGGGAGGGCCTTGTGACCACCAACCTGAACATCAACGGCAAGACCTATGCGGTCGAAGCCGCGCCGGAGACGCCGCTGCTCTGGGTGCTGCGCGACGAGTTGAAGCTGACCGGCACGAAGTACGGCTGCGGCATCGCCCAGTGCGGCGCCTGCACCGTGCATGCCGACGGGGCGGCGATCCGCTCCTGCCAGACCCCGGTCTCGTCGGCGGCGGGCATGAAGATCACCACCATCGAGGGCCTGGGCGGGACCCATCCGGTGCAGCTGGCCTGGATCAGGGCCGACGTGCCGCAGTGCGGCTACTGCCAGTCGGGCCAGATCATGTCGGCCGCGGCGCTTTTGGCCAAGACGCCCAGGCCGAGCGACGACGACATCGACGCGGCCATGACCGGCAACATCTGTCGCTGCGGCACCTATCAGCGCATCCGCGCCGCCATCCACGACGCCGCCGGCCAGCCCACGAAGGTCGGAGCGCCGGCATGAACGCGATCACCAAGGTCAAGGCCGCCTCGGCCACCCGCCGCGGCCTGATCATCGGCGCCGGCCTCGTCGGCGGCGCGCTGGTGGTCGGCTGCTCGCCGAAGAGCATGGCCGGGCTGATGTCGATGGGCGGCGGCGATCTCGACCTCGGCCCCTTCGGCCCCTTCGTCAAGATCGACCCCGACGGGTCGGTGACGGTGATGAACAAGCACCAGGAGATGGGCCAGGGCAATCATGCGGGCCTGGCGGCCCTGATCGCCGAGGAGCTCGACGCCGACTGGGACAAGGTCAGCGTGGTCCCCTCGGCCGCCAACGCCAAGCTCTACGCCAATACCCTGTTCGGAGTGCAGGGCACCGGCGGCTCGACCGCCATGGCCAATTCCTGGCTGCAGTATCGCCGCGCCGGCGCCGCCGCGCGGGCCATGTTCGTGCAGGCGGCCTCGGCGCGCTGGAAGGTCCCGGTCAGCGACATCACCGTGCGGAACGGCGTGCTTGCCCACGGACCGTCGGGTCGCTTCGCCAGTTTCGGCGACCTGATCGGCGAGGCGGCCAAGGTGACGCCGCCGCAATCGCCGGCGCTGAAACGCCATGCCGACTTCAGCCTGATCGGCACCAAACGCGTGGCGCGCAAGGATACGCCGGCCAAGAGCACCGGAACCGCGCGCTACACCCAGGACGTCCATCTGCCGGATATGCTGACGGCGGTTGTCGCCCACCCGCCGCGCTTCGGCGGCAAGCCGACCGCGTTCGACGACAGCGCCACGCGCCAGGTCCCGGGCGTCGTCGATGTGGTGAAGATTCCCACCGGGGTCGCGGTGATCGCCCAGTCGACCTACGCCGCCCGCACCGGCCGCGACGCCCTGAAGGT
>DASYAQ010000109.1:0-10460 GCA_036501225.1 Caulobacteraceae bacterium
CATCGAGCCCGCGGCCCCGGCCAGCCAGCCGGCCACGCTGCTGGCCGTGCCGCTGTTCCACGTCACCGGATCGCACGCCGTCTACCTGTCCTCGTACAGGGCCCAGCGGAAGATGGTCTGCATGTACAGGTGGGACCCGCAGGCCGCCGCGGCGCTGATCGAGGCGGAGAAGATCACCTCGTTCGTCGCGCCCGCCGCCATGACCGGCGACCTGGTCCGCGTCGCCAGACAGACCGCGCGCGACCTCTCGAGCCTGATGACCGTCGGCGGTGGCGGCGCGCCGCGCGCCCCCGAGCAGGTGAAACAGATCGAAGCCTCGTTCGCGAAGGCGCTGCCCAACACCGGCTGGGGCATGACCGAGACCAACGCCATCGGCACGGGCATCGGCGGCCTGGCCTATCTGGAGCGGCCGGCCAGTTCCGGCCGCGGCTCGGCGGTGCTCGACCTGAAGATCATCGACGACAAGGGCGTTGGCCTGCCCGCCGGCGAACGCGGCGAACTCCTGGTGCGCGGGACCTCGGTCTTCCGCGGCTATTGGAACCGGCCGGAGGTCAATGCCGAGGTGTTCATCGACGGCTGGTTCCGCACCGGCGACGTCGCCTATCTCGACGCCGAGGGTTTCCTGTTCATCGTCGACCGCATCAAGGATCTGATCATCCGCGGCGGCGAGAATATCGGCTGCGGCCAGGTCGAGGCGGCGCTGCTGCGTTATCCCGACGTCCATGAGGCGGCGGTCTACGCCTTGCCGGACGAGCGGCTGGGCGAAGAGGTGGCGGCAACCCTCTACGCCAACGCCTCGATCGACCTGGACGCCCTGCGCGCCTTCCTGAGCGAGCACCTGGCCCGCTTCGAGGTCCCGCGCTACATCCGCGTCTCGCCCGACCCGCTGCCCCGCACCGCGTCCGGCAAGATCCTCAAGCGCGACCTGCGCGAACAGGCGCTGGCCGCCATGGCCAAGGGGTGACCGGCGGCGCCCCGTTCTTGTCGTCAGCGCCGTCCGACGCAGGCATAGACGGCGTCGACAAGGCGGATGGTCCGGGGATCGCCGTGCAGGTTGGCGTCCATCTGGTTCATGGCGAAGGCCATCGACAGTCCGACGTCAGGATCGGCGAAGGCCATCGAGCCGCCCCAGCCGCTGTGCCCGAAGGCCGCGTCGTTGGGGCCGTACCAGCGTTGCGGGTTGTTGCCGAAGAATCCGGAACTCCAGCGGATCTCGACGCCGAGATTGATATCGATTCCGACAAAACGCTGGGCGGTCGCCCGCGCCAGCGCGGCCGGTGAGAAATACTCGGTTCCGCGGAACGAGCCCTTGTTGGCCAGTGGCGCGAAGATCTTCGCCAGGCCCATGGCGTTGGCGTTGCCGTTGGCGGCCGGAATCTCCGCCGCGCGCCAGGCGCGGTTGTTGGGGACCTCGGCCTCGATCACCGGGTTGCCGAGGGTGAGTTTGAGGATGTCCGTCATCGCCGCCAGGCTCTGGACGGGCTCGACCCGCGGCTTGACGATTTCAGCCACCCGCGCGTCCTGGTCGGCGGGAACGCCGATGAAGACGTCGGCCTCCAGCGGCGCGCACAGTTCGTCGCGCAGATAGGCGCCGATCGAGCGGCCGTCGATCCGGCGGACCAGTTCTCCAATCAGAAAGCCCCAGGTGATGGCGTGATAGCCGGCGACGCTGCCGGGCGCCCACAGCGGGGCCTCGGCGGCCAGGCGCTCGGCCATCAGGTCCCAGTCGTAGAGGTCCTCGATGCTGCAGGGCGCGCGAAGTCCCGAGAGACCGGCCTGGTGGGACAACAGCAGGCCGACGGTGATCTCGCCCTTGCCGGCCTGGGCGAACTCCGGCCAATAGTGCGCAACGGGCTTGTCATAGTCGAGCCGGCCGCGCGAGTGGAGCAGGGTGGTGCAGGCCGCGGCCACGCCCTTGGTGCTCGAATAGACGTTGGCCAGTGTGTCCCGACGCCAGGGCCGCGTCTTGGCGAGATCCGCATGCCCGGCCCACAGGTCGACCACCACCGAGTCGCCCTGGATCACCGCGAAACTGGCGCCGATGTCCGGCAGCGGGCTGTCTTCGGCGAAGTTGACTCGAAACGCCTCCTCGACCGGCTCGAAACCGGCGCGTGCGGAGCCCTGAATATCCATTGCGCGCTATCCTTCTGCTCTTCCGGTCGTTTCGCACGTCATGCGGTGAGATCATCTTCAAGTTGGACGCCGAAGCTGTTCAGGGCCATGCACATCATCGCGTAGTGACCGACGGCGAACACAAGATCCATCAGCTGAAGGGTGTCATAGCCGAGGGCGAGGCGGGCCCAGGTGGCGTCGCTGATGCAGTGCGCGCTGACCAGCTCGTCGGCCGCGGCCAGGACGGCGGCGTCGTGCGCGCTCAGGCCGGGCGCGGCGGGACCGGCCCGGACCGCCTCGACGTCGGCGACGCTCAAGACGCCGGTCTGCAGCGCCACGGCGCGATGATGCGCCCACTCATAGGGCGTCTGGCAGACCCAGGCCGTGCGCAGGATCGCCCGTTCCAGATCGCGGCCGGGCAGCGAGGACTTGAACAGCACATGGCTGCCCCAGGGCGCGATGCGCTTCATCAGCGCGGGATAGTTGGCCATGGTCTTGAAGACGTTGAACACGGGCTGCTCAGGCTCGCCATAGGCGGCGGGCCGTTTTTCCGGCGCGAGGATTTCGCGAACCACGCTGTCCCAGGCCTCCGGCTCCAGCGGGGCGATGCGCGGCCCCGCGGGGCGGGTTTGCGGATGGGTGTTCACATGAGGTTCCATGGCCTGGCTCAGAAGCTCTTCCTCAGTTCCACGCCAAAGGTGCGCGGCGGTCCGTAAAGCACCAGGGTGCCAGCATTGATGCCGGAGACGGTGATGGCCTCGATCGGCGCCTGGTTGGTCAGGTTGCGGCCATAGAGGGCCACCTCCCAGCCGCTGTGCGTCTGGAAGGATATCCGCGCGTTGAAGAGATCTTCGGCCGGCGCGTGCGCGTAGCTTTCGTTGAACGGCGTGAAGAACTGATCGCTCTTGTGGGAATAGTCGCCACGCACGGTCAGATCACCGGCGGACAGCGCCACATTGTATTGCAGGCCGAGCGAGGCTGTGAACCGAGGCGCCAGCGGCAGCTGGTTGCCCTTCAGGTCGATCACGCCAAGCAGGGGCCGAAAGCTGTCCGCGGTCTTGTAGTTGGTGAAGGTGGCGTCCAGCAGGCTCAGCGACCCGTCCAAGGTGAAACCGCCGCCGAGCTTGGCGATCAGGTCCGCCTCGATGCCCTTGCCGGTCGCCGCCGCGGCGTTGCTGATGAAGGTCTGGCCAATGGCGAACTGGTTCACCTGCAGATCCGTGTACTGATAGAGGAAGGCGTCCAGGTTCAGTTGCAGGCGGCCATCGAAGAAACGGTTCTTGGCGCCGACCTCTTCGCTCCAGACGTATTCCGGATTGTACGGCTTGGTCTGCAGGCTTCCGGTGTTGATGCCGCCGGCCTTGAAGCCGCGACCCACCGAGGCATAGATCAGGTTGTCGGGCGTGGCCTGGTATTGCAGCCCGAACTTGGGCGTCACGGCCGCCCAGTTTCCCTTCAGCGCCACCGCGCCCGGAACGAAGACGACCTCGTGGGTCGATCCGTCCTTGTCTTCGTCGCTGTAGCGCAAGCCGACCGTCACGCTCAGCTTCGGCGTGATCGCATAGGTGCCCTGGCCGTACACCGCCAGCGCGGTGGTGTCCTGATGGGCCAGGAACGAGATCGTTGTGGACAGGATCGGGATGGGAAAGACGTAGTTCAGCGACCCAGTTTCACGGAAGGCGAAGGCGCCGACGATCCAGGTGAAGCGGCTGTCGTTATGGGAGGCCAGTTGCACCTCCTCGCTCCACTGGCTGGCGCCTTCCCTGAGGTTCTCATCGACCAGGTCGAAGTCGGTCCCATCGAGGTCGCTTTGCAGGTGGAAGCTGGAGTTGCGGTAGGCGGATGTGGAGGTGAGCACGGCGTCCGGCAGATCCACGGTCAGTTTTCCGGTCACCCCCCATTGGGTGGTGAGGTCGGACGCAGGGCCGTCGATGTAGATGGTGCGCGGATCGCCGGTGGTGCGGCCGCCGAGGGCGACCGCGGTTCCGGGAATCTCGCCGGTGTGGAAGACCGGACCGCTGTCGTCCTCGCGATTGTAGTCCGCGATGAGGACGAATTTGATCTTGTCGGTCGGATGGAAGGCCACGGCGGCGCGACCCGAACCGGTGCGGCCATTGTCCACCCGCCTGCCGTCGAGAAGATTCTTGGTATAGCCGTCGTGCTGATCGACCACGAAGCCGAGCCGGGCGTCGATCCCGTCGCCGAGCGGACCGTTGACCAGGCCTTCCACGCGGACGCGATCGTAGTTGCCGAGCGTGAGGCCGGCCCGGCCCGAGAACACGTCCGAGGGCTCGTTTCCGATCAGATTGACCGAACCGCCGGTGGCGTTGCGGCCATAGAGGGTGCCCTGCGGGCCCCGCAGCACCTCGACCCGGGCCAGATCGAAGAAGGTGGCGTCGCCGACATAGGGCCGCGCCAGATAGACGCCGTCCTGATAAAGGGCCACGCCCGGCTCGCCGCCGAGGTTGATCTGTTCGAGGCTGATCCCGCGAATGGCCAGCTGAACGAAGTTGGAGTTCTTGTTGTAGGAGAGGCCGGGCGTCGCCTCGGCGAGACCCTGGACATCCTGGATCGTCCGCACCGCGAGCGCCCTGGTGGTGAAGGCCGAGACCGCGATCGGCGTTTTCTCCAGCGTGGTCTCGCGCTTTTCGGCGGTGACGACGATTTCCTGCACGGACGTGGCGCCCGGGTCGGCGACAGGGTCGGGCGGCGCCGCGCGCGCCGCCCCCGCCGCGCCCGAAAGCGCGCAAAGCGAAACGGCCGCCAAAAGACGTCCCCTCATGATCCTCCCCCTCTTTACTTTTTAATCTTGTGTAAAAACCCGGATGGCGCCTCGCCTTACTGGACGACGCTATCCGGCTGCTTTTTGGCCGCCTCGCGTTCGTCCAGCATCTTCTTGAGGTCCGTCGCGCTCATCGTGGCCTTGAGATGATCGTCGGGCTGGGCCAGGTATTTCAGGTGCTGGCTGGTATCGAGGTCTTCGAGCTCGATTTCGCCGGCCAGGACCCGCCGTTTCCAGTCCTGGTGTTCGGGCTCGGCCTGGTGGAATTCCGGCATCACCTCACGGGCGAAAAGCTGGAGGCTTGAGCAGATGTCCTCGTGAGCGGTCTTGCCGGACTGATTGAGAAGTATGATCTGGTCGACGTTGGTAGCCTGAAACTCGCGCAGCTTGCGCCGGATGGTTTCCGGCGAGCCGATGAGGCCGGTCTGGAGCGCTTCCTGAGCTTTCGGCGTCTCGCGCCACTCCAGGTATTTCTCCCACATGTCGAGCTTGCCGGGTTCCGCGTACCCGTTCTTGCTGTAGTACTGCAGTGCAAATATAAAAAAGGTCCAGCCGGCGGCCTTTTCCATGGCCAGTTCATCAGTCTCGGCGCACATGAATCCACAGACCATGGCGATGTTTGGGTTGATGGCGTAGTCGGCCAGTTTGTCGAGGTTCTTGGTCAGGTTGTTGTAATACCGGTTCACCCAGGCGGTCGCCGCCTCCGGAGACACGAATTGAAAGCCGAGCGCGCCCATACCCCAGCAGCCGGCTTTGGCGATGGTCTGCAGGTTCGAGCAGGCGACCCAGAGCGGCGGATGCGGCGTCTGGTAGGGCTTGGGCAGGACGTTGCGCATGGGAAAGTCGATGTACTGCCCGTGGAACTCGCTGCCCGGCTGCGTGAACATCGGAATCAGCGCGCGGATCGATTCCTCGTAGATTTCCCGTTTGTCGCGAAAGCGGATGTTGAACGGATGGATCTCCGTGGTCGTCGAACCTTCGCCCGTTCCCAACTCGACCCGGCCGTTGCTCAGCAGGTCCAGCGTGGAGACCCGCTCGGCGACGCGCGCGATATGATTGGTCGGGAGCTGGATGACGCCATGGCCGAGGCGGATGTTTTTGGTGCGCTGGCTGGCCGCGGCGAGGAACACTTCCGGCGATGACGAGTGCGAGTATTCCTCGGTGAAGTGATGCTCCACCTCCCACGCATAGTCATAGCCAAGACGGTCGGCCAGTTCGATCTGGACCAAGCCATTCTGCAGCAACTCGTATTCGCTGCGCTTGTGCCAGGGGCGCGGCAGCTGAAACTCGTAGAACACACCGAACTTCATAAGCGCCGCCTCCGCCCGCTCCGCCACTCAGCGGATTTGTTGTTTGTAAAATATATAAACAGCAAGCTAGGATATCGTCAAGCCCGCCGTTTGGCGTTAAGCGGCGGGCCAGTTGCAACGGTCACGGAGACCGATCGACACAGTCTGGGGGCAGCAGGGTTATGGTGAAAGCGGTGCGAGGCGCGGCGGCGTCAGAGCCAGCCGGCGAGCGGCGAGCCAGGATCGTTCAGGCGCTGCATCGCTGTATCCGTGAAAAGGGCTATGCCAGCACCTCCCTGACCGATATCGCCGTGCGGGCGAAGATGTCGCCAAGCCACATCCGGTATTACTTCGATGGCAAGGACGCCATTCTCGAGCACTACCTGGAGACGACCTGCAGCGACATTGTCCGCGACATCAAGGCCATCAAGGCGGACGATCCGTTCGAATGGCTGCGGAAATTCTCCGACTATTATATTCGCAATCCGCGGATCAGCGCCGTCGGCCTCAGCGTGATGGTGGAGATATTCGGCGTCTCGGTGCATCAGCCGCGCCTTCGCGAGATCAAGATGGCGTACGATGAGGAGATCCGGGCGGTTCTCACCAATTTCTTCACCAAGGCGGGCGGCGCGACCAGCCTGCCCCCGGCCATGGCCGCCGAGATCATCCAGGCTCTGGAGGCCGGACTGAAATACAACGCCGTCTTCGAAAAACACTACGACCCCGAGAAGGCGACGGCGGCGTTTCTGGCGGCGGTTGAACGTCTTTTGGGGGTTAACGGCGCGAGGACCGCCGGCCTGGGCTAGGTTAGGGCGAGGCAATGCTATCGCTGGCGTGTCAAAGCGCCTGACAGGCCCGACCAACCAAACGGAGACCGCCCATGCCCGCCGACGGCGCCGCCGCGACCGACTATCCGAAGCTCTACCTGCATATCGACGGCGAATGGATCGCGGCCGGCGATCGCCGCACGCACACGGTGATCAACCCGGCGACGGGCGCCGGGCTTGGCGATCTGCCGCTGGCCGACGCCGCCGACCTCGACCGGGCGCTGGACGCCGCCCAGCGCGCCTATCGCCAATGGCGCGCCACGCCGGCCGAGGCGCGCGGCCAGGTGATGAAGCGGGCCGCGGGCCTGATGCGCGAGCGGGTGGAGACCATCGCGCGCATCGCCACCCTGGAAGAGGGCAAGACCCTGGCCGAGACCCGGATCGAGACCCAGGTCGCCGCCAACCTGTTCGAATTCTATGGCGAGGAGTGCCGGCGCTCTTACGGCCGCGTCTTGGTGCGGCCGGCCGGGCGGCGTTCGCTGGTGATCAAGGAGCCGGTGGGTCCGGTGGCCGCTTTCGCGCCGTGGAACTTCCCGATCACCAACCCGGCGCGCAAGCTGGGCGGGCCCATCGCCGCCGGCTGTTCGGTGATCCTGAAACCCGCCGAGGAGGCGCCGGGCGCGGCGCTGGAGATCCTGCGCGCCCTGATCGACGCCGGCCTGCCGGCCGGGGTGGCGCAGATCGTGTTCGGCGTCCCCGACGAGGTGTCGCGGCATCTCTTAGCCAGCCCGGTGATCCGCAAGCTGTCGTTCACCGGCTCGATCGCGGTCGGCAAGCATCTGATGAAGCTGGCCGCCGACAACATGCTGCGCACCACCATGGAACTGGGCGGCCATGCGCCGGTGCTGATCTTCGACGACGCCGACCTGGACAAGGCGATGGACGAGCTCAGCGCCGCCAAGCTGCGCAACGCCGGCCAGGTCTGCATCTCGCCGACCCGCTTCTATGTGCAGGAAGGGGTCTATGACCGCTTCGTGCGGGGCTTCAGCGAGCGGCTGGAAAAGACCGCCGTCGGCGATGGCCTGGTCGAGACCAGCCGCATGGGGCCGCTGGCCAATCCGCGCCGGCCGGAGACCATGGAGCGGATGATCGCCGACGCCGTCGCCTGCGGCGCGCGGCTGCGCACCGGCGGCGAGCGGCTGGGCAATGCCGGCTTCTTCTGGCGCCCGACGGTGATCAGCGACGTGCCGGACACGGCGCAAATCATGAACGACGAGCCGTTCGGCCCCGTCGCGGTGATCGCGCCGGTGAAGGGCCTCGACGAAGCGATTTTCCAGGCCAACCGGCTCCCCTATGGCCTGGCCGCCTATGCCTATACCGAGGACGCCAAGCGCATCCTGCTGCTGGGCGACGCCATCGAGACCGGCATGCTCGGCCTCAACACAGCCATGGTCGCCGCCCCGGACTCACCCTTCGGCGGCGTCAAGGAAAGCGGCCATGGCGCCGAGGATGGGCCGGAGGGCCTGGAGGCCTGCCTGGTCACCAAGGCCATCCACCAGGGCTGAGGCGCACAACCCGCTGATTGAGAGCCGGCGAATGTCTCAGAGTCAGGCTCAACTCCGATAGTGCGGCCAGCAGGCTCTGCCGCACCGCGGCCGCTCACTCAGCGGTACGCCGCGCGCAAGGGCAGGGCGGTGGTTTGCTTGATTTCTTCCATGACGAAGGCGGCGCTGACGTCGGACAGCTTAACCGACCGGATCAGCCGCTTGTAGACGTCGTCATAGTCCTCGATGTCGCGCACCCGCAGCTTGATCAGATAGTCGATCTCGCCGGTCATCCGGTGCAGCTCGACGACCTCGGGCATCTTGCGCACCGTTGCGGCGAAGCCGGACAGCCAGGCTTCGGAGTGTTCCGAGGTCTTGATGCTGACAAACACGGTGACCCCGACACCCAGCTTGCCGGCATCGAGCAGGGCGACGCGTTTTCGGATGAAGCCCTCGTCGTCGAGCCGCCTGATCCGCCGCCAGCAGGCGTTCTGAGAAAGGTGGACCCGCTCGGCGACCTCATTGATGGAGAGCGAGGCATCCTCCTGCAGGACCGTGAGGATCCGTAGATCGGTCTCATCGTATCCGGCGGAACTGCCCAAGTTTTCTCCCATCTCAGGCGCAAGATGTCGCTGAAATTGGGAGGAAACCAGTCGAAATGTCAACTAGACTCTGGGCCGGTTGAGTTGGCCGGGCGGGACGATGATGGCGGCGTGCGCAGGAGCCGGGGACCGGACGGCGGGGCCGCCGGGTAACGAGCGCAGATGCTCGATGAACGGCGATGACGTTCGTTGGACATCCCGGGCTCTGCGCCTGTTGGAGCCCGATCAGGGCGCGGCCGATGAGACGCCCCTGGTCCAGGTTCGCCTGCCCGCCATGCCGGACGTGGATATCTACCTCAAGGACGAGTCGGTCCATCGCACCGGCAGCCTGAAGCACCGGCTGGCGCGCTCGTTGTTGCTCCATGGCCTGTGCAGCGGCCGCATCGGCCCGCGGACGCCGGTGGTGGAGGCGTCGTCGGGGTCGACGGCGGTGTCCGTGGCCTATTTCGCCCATGAGTTGCGGCTGCCCTTTCACGCGGTGATGCCGTCGACCACCTCCGTGCGGAAGATCGAGGCCATCACCGCCTATGGCGGCGTCTGCCACCTGGTTGAACGCGGCGATCAGATCTATGCGCGGGCCGAGGCGCTCGCCGCGGCCAAGGGCGGGCTCTATCTGGATCAGTTCACCTATGCCGAACGGGTCTCGGACTGGCGTCGCGACAATGTCGCGGCGGCCCTGTTCGAGCAGATGCGCGGCCAGCGTCATCCGGTTCCCCGCTGGATCGTGATGAGCCTTGGCACGGGCGGCACGGCGGCGACCATTGGCCGGTTCATCCGCTATCGGGGCCACCCTACGAGCCTCTGCGCCGTCGATGTGGAGCACTCGGCCTATTTCGAATGCTTCGAGGGGGGCGACCGCGCCGTGCGTTGCGAACTGCCGTCGCGGATAGAGGGGGTCGGCCGGCCACGGGTCGAGCCGTCCTTCGTTCCCGAGGTGATCGATGAGATGATCAAGGCGCCGGACGCGGCGTCGATCGCCGCCATGCGCATCTTGTCCGAACGGCTTGGACGCCGGGTGGGTCCGTCCACCGGCGCCAACTTCCTCGGGGTGTGCAGAATCGCCGAGCGGATGCGGGACGAGGGCAAGGCCGGTTCGGTGGCCAGCCTGATCTGCGACGGCGGCGACCGCTATGCCGACAGCTATTACAACCAGGCCTGGCTGGCGGCGCGAGGCCTGGAAATCGCGGGCCGCGAACAGGAATTGCGGCGTCTCATCGGCTAGGCCGTGATCGCGTGGTGCTTGCGAACTCTGCTCGCGGTCACCCCGTAGTAGGCCTTGAACGCATGGCAAAAGTGGGAAACGGACGCGAAGCCGCAGTCAAAGGCCACTCCGGATATGCTTTGCTGCGTCCGGTTCAACCGAT
>DASYAQ010000110.1:0-9209 GCA_036501225.1 Caulobacteraceae bacterium
CTCTACGAGAACTCGGCCGGCTCGACGCCCGTCGGCCCCTGCGGCCCGACGACGATCTTCTCGACCCTGAGCCGGGCGGCCTCCAGCCGTTTTTCGCAATGCGCCTTCAAGGCCGCCCCGCGCTCGTACATCTCGATCGAGCGTTCCAGCGGCGCCTGGCCGGACTCGAGCTCGGCGACGATCTTCTCAAGCTCGCCCAGCGCCTGTTCGAACGACAGGCCGGCGATATCTCCCACTTCCGTTTGGCTATCCGACATGAGGCGTCCCGGGCGAGGTTGGTCCAGGACTCTAGGCTGGGGTCCGCGGCTGGGCAACGCGTGCGCAGCGGTTTATTCGAGCCCGCGCAGGCGAGTCGGATGCCCCCCTGGAGACCTATAGTCGTTGGACGAAACCGTACCCCCGAAAGAGATCCCAGCCCTGACCGAGATCGGGGCCGCCGAACTCGCCTCGCCGGAGATCGCCGCGAGCGACGCCGAGCAGGTCAGTTCGGAAGCCGAATACGAACGCTTCATCTGGGCCAATCTGCGCCGCAACTACGCCGCCAACTACCTGCACGGCATGCTCGGCATGACCGGGTTTCGGCTGGTCAATGCGCCCACCTTCGTGCCGGCCTATCTCTACATCCTGGCCTCGCACAGTCTTGGCTTCCTGCCCGCTCCCTTGCGCATGCTGGCCAGCCCCAACGCCATCGTGGGCCTGGGCCTGTCGCTGCAGCAGGTCGGCCAGGTGGTGTCGCCGATCATCGGCGCCTCGCAGATCGAACACCGCAAGCGGGTCCTGCCCGCCTCGATCCTGATGGGCACCCTGATGCGGGTGCAGATCCTGGGCATGGCCTTCGCCGGCTGGTTCTTCTCCGGCGCGCCGCTCCTGGCCGCCACGCTCTTCTTCCTCTTGATGCTCGGCCTCTTCTCGGGCGCCCAGCGGGTCGCCTTCCAGCTGGTGCTTGGCAAGGTGATCCCGTTCTCGCGGCGCGGACGGTTGCAGGCCTGGCGCAACTTCACCGGCGGCATCATCGCCGCGGCCCTCACCTACGCCGCCGGCCGCTACATTATCGGCGGCGGGCCGATCTCGGCGCCGGCCCATTTCCTTGGCCTCGGCGTTTTCAGGAACGGCTATTCGACCACCTTCTTCCTGGCCTTCGTGCTGACCAGCCTGGGCCTGACCGCCTTCCAGTTGCTGATCCGCGAGCCGGACCCGCCGAGGGTGCGCCCCAGGATGCGGGTGGGCGAGCGCTTGCGCGGCCTTCCCGCCCTGCTGCGCTCGGACCGGGGCTTCGCCTTCTTCATGCTGGCCCAGACCTGCGCCGTGGCCGGGCGGATCGCCGCGCCCTTCTACATTCTCTATGCCGGGGCGACGCTGCACTCGCTGAGCGGGGCGACGCTGGGCATTTTCGGCCTGGCCAATCTGGGCGCCGACACCGCCTCGAACCTGCTCTGGGGCTATCTGGGCGACAAGTCGGGCTTTCGCTCCAGCTTCCTGATCGCGCTGCTGTTCTGGATCGGCGGCACGGTGCTTTTGATCCTCAGCCACACCATGCCGGCCTTCTTCCTGGCCTTCGCCTTCCTCGGCGCGGCATCTTCCGGCTACCAGATGAGCTCGCAGACCATGGTGCTGGAGTTCGGCCTGCGCGAAGACATGGCCATGCGCCTGGCATTCTCCTCGACCGCCGAGGGCATGATGTCCTCGCTCGGCCCGCTGGTCGGCGGCCTGATCGCCGCGGCGGCCGGCTACCTGATGGTCTTCTACACCTCGATCGGTTTCGAGGTCGCGGCCCTGGCCATCGTCGTTTTCGTGGTCGAGGAGCCAAGGAAGCGAAGGATGCTGGGGTTCCAAGATCCTCCCCTGTAGGGGAGAATCTAGAGGCGCCGCCGCTACCGGCTGAACCCCGCCTCGGCGAAGTCGACCATGCGGCGGATCAGGGTCTCGGCGTCGTCTTCGCGGGTGAGGCCTTCGGAGAGGGTGTGCAGTCGGTCCAGCTCGGCGAAGCGGTTGTTGTGGATCATGCCGAGCACGAAGTGCAGCCGCCAATAGACCTCTTCCGGGGCCAGGTCCGGCCGGGCCGCCAACAGCGCATCGGCGAAGCGGCGCAGGTGCGAGACGTCGGTGCGCAGCGCTTCGCGCATGGCCTCGGTCCCCTCGCCGCGCGATCGGATCAGGAACTGCACGGCGATGCGCCGGTCGCCGTTCGGATCGTGCCAGCGCACCGGCGGGGCGATCAGCGCCTCGAGGATGTCGCGCACCGGCGGGTGGCCCCGATGCCGGTCGGCCGCCTCGTGCAGCATCCGGGCCCGGGCCCGGTTCAGCTCAGCCGTGCGCGTGCGGAAGATCTCGAACAGCAGCGCGTCCTTGGAGCCGAAATGGTAGTTGACCGACGCCAGATTGACCCCGGCCTCGGCGGTGATGTCGCGCACCGAGACCTTCTGGAAGCCGTGCACCGCGAACAGCCGCTCGGCGGCGGCGAACACCAGCCCCTTGGTCAGGGCATGGGTCTCGGGAACCGGTTCGGTAACGGCGGCGTCGGTCACGGCCGTGCCAGAGGCGGCGCCATCCCTAGCCGCGCACCAGCTCGCGCATCGCCTTGTCGAGGCCTTCGATGGTCAGCGGGAACATGCGGTCGGCGGTCAGCTGGCGCATCACCTCGATCGAGGGGGTGTAGTCCCAGTGGCGCTCGCCGACCGGGTTGAGCCAGACGACGCTTTCGTAGAACTGCGTCACCCGGTCGACCCAGATGGCCCCCGGTTCTTCGTTCCAATGCTCGACCGAGCCGCCCGGATAGGTGATCTCGTAGGGGCTCATGGTGGCGTCGCCGACGAAGATCACCTTGTAGTCGTGGCCGTACTTGTTGAGCACGTCCCAGGTGGGGATCTTCTCGACGTTGCGGCGGCGGTTGTCCTTCCACACCGTCTCGTAGAGGCAGTTGTGGAAATAGAAGAATTCCATGGTCTTGAACTCGGTCTTCGCCGCCGAGAACAGCTCCTCGCAGAGCTTGATGTGGCTGTCCATCGAGCCGCCGATGTCGAAGAAGATCAGCACCTTGATGGTGTTGCGCCGCTCCGGCTGCATGACCAGGTCGAGATAGCCCTTGTTGGCCGTCTCCTTGATCGTGGTCTTGATGTCCAGTTCGTCCGGCTGGCCCTGGCGCGCGAACTTGCGCAGGCGGCGCAAGGCCACCTTGATGTTGCGGGTGCCGAGTTCCACCGAATCGTCGAGGTTCTTGTACTCGCGCTTGTCCCAGACCTTGATCGCCTTGCCGTGGCGGCCCTTGTCCTGGCCGATGCGGATGCCTTCGGGATGGTAGCCATTGGCGCCGAAGGGGGTCGAGCCGTCCTTGCCGCGGCGGCCCTTCTTGCCGTCCTCGTCGCCGTCCTCGCCGCGCTCCTTGGCTTCGCGCATGCGTTCGGCCATCATCTCCATCAGCTTTTCGAAGCCGCCCATCTCCTCGATCATCTTGCGGTCTTCGTCTGACAGGAACTTGTCGGACAGCGCCTTCAGCCACTCGGCCTGCACGTCCGTCGGCATGCCGACGGCGATCTTCTCCAGGCCCTTGAACACATGGCCGAAGACCTGGTCGAAGCGGTCGAGGTGCTTTTCGTCCTTCACCAGCGCCGCGCGCGACAGGTAGTAGAAATCGTCGACCGACTTGTCGATCACGTCCCGGTCGAGCGCCTCCATGAGCATGAGGTACTCTTTCAGCGTCACCGGCACCTTGGCCTGACGCAGCTCCGAGAAGAAGTTCATGAACATGATGAGGCCTCGAAAGAGTCGAACGGCTGTTTGGATGAAGATGATGGCGCGGGCGCGCGCTGTCCAGACTTCTTAGCGCCGCAACGGCGGTCGCGGGTCGGGCCTGGCGAGAATGAACTCACGGTCGCGCGTATCGCCCACGGAAAACTCATACTCGCCGACCTTTGAGAATCCGTAACGCGCGTAGAGACGTTGCGCGCCCAGGTTTTCCGACCAGCAGCCGATCCACAGCCGCCGGCCGGGGCGCTCGAGCCAACCCAGCGCCGTCTCGAGCAGCCGCACGCCAAGCCCGCCGCCTTGCGCCTCGCGGCGGACATAGAGCCGCTGCAACTCGCCGCAGTCCGGCGTGACGTCCGCATGGCGGATCAGGCACCGTCCAGCCTCCGCGTAACCCACGGCGCGGCCATCGGCCTCGGCGATCCACAGCGCGAACGCCGGGTCCGCGGCCACGCCCGCATAGTGCGCCGGCGCATGCGCGGCATCGAGGAAGCTCGCCAGATCCGCCGGCGGATAGAGGTGGCCGAACGTCTCGGCGAAGGTCTCCCGCCCGACCCCGGCCAGGGCGACGGCGTCGCCGACGGTCGCGCGGCGGATGTCGATGTCTGTCGCGGAACCGATGCGCAAACCTCCCTGTTCGGTCTAGACTGCCGCGGCGATGGCCACAGCCCTCTACACCCATCCCGACATGCTGGATCATGAGCCGGGCCGCAACCATCGGGATCGGCCCGAGCGGCTGAAGGCGGTGCTGGGCGCGCTGAAGGACGCCAGCGGCCTTGACCTGGAGCCCCGCGCCGCGCCGCTGGTCACCCGCGCCGAGCTCGACAGCGTGCACGATCCGGCCTTCGTCGAGGCGCTGTTCGCCGCCGCGCCGAGCGAGGGCCGCCTGAAGCTCGACGTCGACACCGTCATGTCGCCGGGCAGCCTCACCGCCGCGCGCCGGGCGGCCGGCGCGGTGGTCGACGCGGTGCGCTCGGTGGTCCGCGGCGAGATCGACCGCGCCTTCTGCGCCGTTCGCCCGCCGGGCCATCACGCGGAGCCGGACGGGGTCATGGGCTTCTGCCTGTTCTCCAACGTCGCCATCGCCGCGCGCACCGCCCAGGCCGAGGGTTTTGAGCGGGTGGCGATCGTCGATTTCGACGTCCACCACGGCAATGGCACCCAGGCGGTGGTCGAGGCCGACCCCAACCTCTTCTTCGCCTCCATCCACCAGGCGCCCAACTGGCCCGGCACCGGCGACCCGTCGGAGACCGGCCTCGGCAATGTGGTCAACCGCACCGTCGCCCCCTACGCCGCGCGCGAACGCTGGCGGGCGGTGTTCGAGGGTCTGATGGCCCCGCTCGACGCCTTCGCGCCCGACCTGATCCTGGTGTCCGCCGGCTTCGACGCCCACGCGCGCGATCCCCTGGCTGAACAGATGCTGGAAGCCGGTGACTACGCCTGGGCGACGCGGGCGATCGCGTCGGTGGCGCGGGCGCGCTCGGGCGGGCGTATTGTCTCGTCGCTCGAGGGCGGCTACGACCTCGAAGCGCTGGGCCAATCGGCCCTGGCGCACGTGCGGGCGCTTGAGGAGGGATGACGGGCGACGGGCGGACGCCGCGACGGCGACCGGCCTCTCGCCCCGACGGGGGCATGGCCAAAGGCGCGAAGGAAGCGGGGACCATCGTCCTGGCGCGCCACGGCGAGCCGGCCCTGTCTCGGCAGATGCGGTTGAGCGCCGCCGACTACGCCACCTGGTGGGCGACCTATGAGGAAACCGGCCTCTTGCCCGGCCAGACGGCGCCGCAATCGCTGCTCGTCCACGCCGAACAGGCCCACGTCATCGTTTCGTCCACCCGACGGCGCTCGGTCGAGACCGCCTTCGCCATCGCCGGCGGCCGCGAGGTCGCGGCCGATCCCGACCTGATCGAGGCGCCGCTGCCGCCGCCGCACTGGCCGCGCTGGATCAGGCTGCGCCCGCGCATCTGGGGCGTGGTGGCGCGGTTCTGGTGGTGGTTTCTGAACCATCACGACGGCCAGGAGACGCGCAAACAGGCCCAGGCGCGGGCCAATCTGGTCGCCGAACGGCTCATCGCCCACGCCGAGAGCGGCCAGAACGTGCTGGTCATCGCCCACGGCTTCTTCAACACCATGGTGCGCCTGGCCCTGCAGCGGCGCGGCTGGAAGCTGGTGGAGAACCAGGGCTTCAAATACTGGTCCTTCTCCCACCTGGAACGAGTGTGACGGCACACGCTGGGTGGCCGACCTTCACGTCCCTTCTCCCGCGAGGGGAGAAGGGGCGCCTCTCATCCAGGCTAAATCGCTGATTTCGAGAGCTTCCTGGCCAGTTTCAGGTCATCGACGAAACCCGCATAGGCGTCGGCCTTGGCCGCTTCGTCGGGAATGCGCAGCAGGTAGGAGGGGTGAACGGTCACCAGCCCTTGCGCCTGGTCGTCGAGCTGGATCGCCCGACGCCTGGACTTCATGATCGGCAGGGGGCGGCCGAAGACCGCCAGCACCGCCGTGCCGCCCATGGCCACGATCAAACGCGGCCGGACCAACCTGCGCTCGGCGTCCAGCCACCAGCGGCATGCGACGATCTCGCCGGTGTTCGGGGTCTTGTGCAGCCGGCGCTTGCCACGCGGCTCGTGCTTGAAGTGTTTGACGGCATTGGTGACGAAGACCTCGCCGCGCGCGATGCCGGCCTCACCCAGCGCGCGGTCGAGCATCTGGCCGGCCGGGCCGACGAAGGGCTTGCCGGCCAGGTCCTCCTGGTCGCCGGGCTGTTCGCCGACCAGCATCAGGGCCGCCTTCGCCGGCCCCTGCCCCGGCACGCCTTGCGTCGCATCGCGCCAGAGATCGCAGCGGCGGCAGGCCTGGACGCCGGCGTCGATCGCGGTCAGGGAGGATGGCGCGGCGTTGTTTTCCAACAGCATCCGGCAACAATGCGCCGCGGCGGCCGAGGTTTCCGGAACCGCGCCGACCAGCCCGCGTTCCCGGCTGGCCCATGACCCGCCTGATCATCCGCCACGAGAGCCGCTACGACTATGATCGGCCCGTCCGCTTCGGCCCGCACCGGCTGCTGATCCGGCCGCGCGACAGCCATGCCATGCGGCTGGAGGCCGCTTCGCTGGAGTTGTCGCCGCCGGGCGAGACCCGGTGGATGTACGACGCCATGGGCAATTGCGTCTGCTGGTACACCCCGATGGGCGAGGCGACTCAGCTTCGCATCGTCAGCCACCTGACCATCGACCGGTTTCCCTCGCCGCTGGCGTCGATCGCGCCGGACGATCCGAAGAGCGTCTTTCCGCTGGTCTATGGCGAGGTCGACCGCTCGGTGCTGTCGCCCTTCATGGCCCCGGCGACCACCGACCCGACGGACCAGGTGCTGAGCTGGATGCGCACCCACCTTCGCGCACCGGACGAGCGCGTGCTGGACGTGCTCAGCCGCATCAACACCGCCATCCACGAGGACTTCGAATACGGCGTCCGCGATCAGCAGGGCACGCAGAGTCCGGTGGAGACGCTCGAACGGCGGGCCGGCACCTGCCGTGACTTCGCCTGGCTGATGGTCGAGGCCATCCGGCGGCTGGGCTGCGCGGCGGTGTTCGTCACCGGCTACCTCTATTCGCCCGACGCCGCGCGACGCGGCGCGGGCGCCACCCACGCCTGGTGCGAGGCCTTTCTGCCCGGCCTGGGGTGGATCGAGTTCGACCCCACCAACGGCTTGGTGGAGTCGCCCGACCTGATCCGCGTCGGCGCCACGCGCACGCCGGCGGAGGCCGCGCCGGTGGCCGGCAGTCTTGTCGGCGATCCGGGGAACTCAAGGCTCATGGTCTCGGTTGACGTTCACTTGGCGGAGCGCGCGGCGGCCTGACCATCGCGAAGACTCCAAAAAGCGGGAGGAGCGTCCATGGGCTTCGAGCATCAACAGCCGTCGATCAACCTCGGTTTCTGCCGCCCCGCGCCGCAACAGCAACAGGTCGGCGTCCGGCTGAAACCCAATGAGAAGAAGTCGGATGCGGCCCCAACCAAGCGGCCGCCCGAACAGCGCGGCTTCTAGAGCGGGCCCGCGGAAAAGTGTGAAGCGGTTTTCCGCCCGCAACCCGCTCTAACGCTCAGGAATCGATCACGTTTATGATTTTGGATTGCTTCAATCCAAAATCATCGTGATCTAGCGCCCGGGGGAGGTGGGAATCGGCGGCGTCCGCGACGGCAGCGGCGCCGAGGGGTCGCGGATGAAGCTTTCGATGTCGCGATAGACGCTTTGCGCCTGCCGATCGACGATCAGCAGATGCCAGCCATTGGGATAGAAGGCCGAGCGCGCCGCCGGGCGCAGACGCTTGGCCGCATCCAGGTGCGACCGGACCGGGATGATCTCATCGTGCGCGCCGGCCAGATAGATCACCGGAACCTGGACCCGACCGACCGCATGGCTGGCCCGGTCCATCATGGCGACCAGGCCATAGAGGGCGTCGGCCCTTGCGCCCCACAGCTCCAGCGGATCGCGGCCCATGGCGCGCAGCTCGTCGATATTGTCGGAAGCGTGAATCTTGTCGGTCAGAAAATCGGGCGGATCGATCACCATCGGACCGTCGACATGCGCCACCAGCCAGAGCGCCGTCGAATAGGGCAGAGGCTGGGTCGACCAGCCCCAGACGCCGGGCGAGATCAGCACCAGCCGATCGGCGGCCGGCGGCCGCGCGGAGGCGAAGGCCTCGATGGCCACCGAGCCGCCCATGCTCTCGCCGGCGACCACGACGATGGCGCCCGGATAGCGTTGGCGGGCCAGGGCGACAAGGGTGCGCAGGTCCTCGGTCATCAACTTGTCGCCGCCCCAGACCCCGCGCTCCGGCGAGCGGCCGAAGCCACGCTGGTCGTAGGCCAGGGTGGCGATGCCGTCCTTGGCCCAGTAAGCGCCGGCCAGATGGAAGGCGTTGGCGTAGTCGTTCATACCGTGCACGCCGATGATCACCGCCCAGGGCTTGTCGTCCGCCGGCGTCCACTGCTGCATCGCGAGCCGCGCGCCGTCGAAGCTGACGAAGGCGTCAGCCTCCAGGCGCGGGCCGGTGAAAGCCGCCGGCGGCGTCCAGGCCTGTTGCACCACCGGCGCGCAGGCGGCGAGGGAAAGCGCGGCCAAAGCCAACACCACCCAATGGCTCAAGGAAAAGCGCCCCTTCTCCCCTTGCGGGGGAAGGTGGCCCCAAAGGGGTCGGATGAGGGGTCGCACCATCATATCCGCGAATTCACAACGCTAGCCCGCAATCGCCCAGAAACCCCTCATCCGTCGGCTTCGCCGCCACCTTCTCCCGCAAGGGGCGAAGGAACCCCTACCCTCCCCGCTTGATCGTCTCGCGGGCGACGACGAGTTGCTGGATCTGGCTGGTGCCTTCGTAGATGCGGAAGATGCGCACGTCGCGATAGAGCCGTTCGATGCCGTAGTCGGCGACATAGCCGGCGCCGCCGAAGATCTGCACCGCCCGGTCGGC
>DASYAQ010000111.1:0-5940 GCA_036501225.1 Caulobacteraceae bacterium
TTCGCTCGACTCACCAGGTCAGCGCCATCACCAGCATGTCCTCGGGCTTGCCGCGCAGGTCGATCGCCTTGACCATGCGGCCTTCGATCTTGAAGCCGAGGCTCTCGTAGAGGCCGATCGCATTGGTGTTCCAGGCGACGCATTCGAGCTCGATGCGGCAGAAGCCCGGCCAGCCGTGGGCCTCGTCGATCACCCATTGCAGCATCCGCCGCCCCACCCCGCGCCCACGCCACGCCTTGGCAACCGACATGCCGAAATAGCCGGCATGGCGATTGTCCGGCCGTTCGCCGCCCCAGAAATCCAAGAGGCCGATCACCTCCTCGCCGACCTCGGCCAACAGAATCAGGCCGCGCTCGGCGAAACCCGCCTGCAGCACCCAGTCGCGCTCGTCCTCGACGCTGGGCGCCTCGCGCGGGGTGATGGTCTCCAGGTGCTCGGCGGTCAGCGCCGCCATGTAGGCGGCCATGGCCGCGGCGTCCGCCTCGCGGGCGCGGCGGATGACGACTTGATCGGCCTTCCGTGGTTTCGCCATGGCCCCCGCCAGGTGGTGTCTCGGTTTGAAACTAGTCGCCGTTGACAAGCATGGCGCCGATCCGGCGCCTGGCTTATCCTCATGGCATGGTTGGTAACATCATCCACGTGGCGGCGGGGCAGGAACCGTCTGACGACCGTGCATGGGTCGTGGTGCGCCGGATCGCCGATCAGTTTCGTGTGACGGTGAATGATCCCCGGAATCCCAACCCGGTGACGCTCAGCGAGCGTTTTGAGTCATTCTGGACAGCGCTCCTCAACGCAAGGGCGCGCGCCAGAAACCTCGGCGTGCCTGTGCACGCGGTGGGGTGTAGGGATGCCTAAAGGCCCACGCGGAGACGCCCCGGCGACGTGAGCGGCGCGGCTATCACCGCGGGCTAAGCCGGTTAAGCCAGCCCCTACAAGAAGCGGATCGCATGACTAAGACGCCGGTGGGAGGTTTATGTCAGGCTTTGGCGGCCGCCGTTCTGGTCGTCATCGGCCTATCCGTCGGATTTGTCATGCAATCCACCAACCGGCATTGGGCTACTGGCATGCGCCCAGGCCTCAAGTGCGACAGGGTCGGCTACGACTTCATAACCTGCACTGCCCTCAGCGGGGGGCGAAGCCAAATTCAAACTGAGACACTACCCCCCGCCACAACCCCTTGAATTTTGCGGCCTCGACCTTTATCCTGTCAGCCCCCCGGACGCCACCGCCCGCGGCCGGACCATCCACCTCCCTAAGGGCGAACCGAGCTAAACTCCGCAATGGAAAAAGTGCCGATGACCGGCGAGGGCTACACAGTCCTCGACGAGGAACTAAAACGTTTGAAGACCCAGGAACGGCCGAGCGTGATCGGCCAGATCGCCGAAGCGCGCCTGCACGGCGACCTGTCCGAAAATGCCGAATACCACGCCGCCAAGGATCGGCAGGGCTGGATCGAAGGCCGCATCGCCGAGATCGAGGACAAGATCGCGCGCGCCCAGGTCATCGACGTCTCGAAGCTGTCGGGCGCCCAGGTGAAGTTCGGCGCCACGGTCAGCGTGGTCGACGAGGACACCGAGGACAAGGCGCGCTACCAGATCGTCGGCGACCATGAGGCCGACGTGAAGTCCGGCAAGCTCTCCATCTCCTCGCCGCTGTCGCGCGCCATGATCGGCAAGGAGGTCGGCGAAGTGGTCGAGGTCAATACCCCCGGCG
Organism: Caulobacteraceae bacterium; assembly: GCA_036501225.1. Taxonomy (GTDB): domain Bacteria; phylum Pseudomonadota; class Alphaproteobacteria; order Caulobacterales; family Caulobacteraceae; genus Poindextera. The sequence continues at coordinate 1,714 of DASYAQ010000111.1, forward strand.
GGGTCAAGGCCTACGCCATCCTGAAGATCGAGTGGGTGTAAGCCCCGCCATGGACCAGGGCGGCTGGGTCGCACCCGGCTACGAGGCCGTTCGCGAGGGCTTCCTCGCCGGCCAGACCGGGGACGAGGGCGGCGCGCAGCTGGCCGTCTATCGCCACGGCGAGCGGGTGGTCGACCTCTGGGCCGGCCGCGACAAGATCAACGACCGCCCCTACGGCGAAGACACGATCACGGTGATTATGTCCTGCACCAAGGGCGCGACCGCGGCCTGCGTGCACATCCTGGCCGAGCGTGGCCTGATCGACTACGAGGCCCGGGTCGCCGACTACTGGCCGGAGTTCGCCCAGGGCGGCAAGGGCGAGGCGCGGATCTGGCAGCTGCTGAGCCATTCGGTCGGCCTGCCGGGCGTCGAGCCCGAGAGCGGCGTCACCGCCAACGACATGCTCTATCCGGAGCGGCATATCGGCGCGCTTGAAGCCATGGCGCCGCTCTGGACGCCGGGCGCGTCGTGCCTCTACCACCCGATCACCTACGGCTCGCTGTTGAACGAGGTCGTGCGCCGGGTGAGCGGCAAGAGCGTGTCCCAGGTGCTGGCCGAAGAGATCGCCGGGCCGCTGAAGCTCGATTTCTGGATCGGCCTGCCGGAAGCGCAGGAGCCGCGCGTGGCCCCGCATTTCAGCCCGACGCCGGGGCTCGGCAACGATCAGCTGACCGCCTTCATCGCCGGCATGGGCATCGACGTGGAGACCCGCCTGGCCAAGGTGGTGCTGAACTCCTTCAGGCACACCGGCGAACTGATCGAGACCATGAACAATCGCGAGGCGCGCTCCGCCGAGGTGCCGGCCGGGAACGGCATCACGGACGCCCGTTCGCTGGCCAAGATGTACGCGGCGATGATCGGCGAGGTCGACGGCGTGCGGCTGATCAGTCCCGAGACGGTGGAAAAGGCGCGCACCCTGCGCACCGGCGCCATGGTCCCCCCGGGCGACTTCGGCAAGCTCGCGATCGGCGCGCCGCAACAATACGGGCTGGGCTTCGAATTCGCCCGCGAGGCCATGCCGATGCTGGGCAAGGGCTCGTTCGGCCATGCGGGCGCCGGCGGCCGTCTCGGCTTCGCCCATCCCGAGAGCGGAACGGCGGTCGCCTATGTCGCCAACACCATGCTGACCGTCCCCTCCGGCCCCGACCCGCGCTGGGTGGGCTGGACCAACGCGCTGAAGGATGTGGTGGGGGTCAGCTGATCGCGAAGGCTCTCCAACGTGATCCTTCTCCCCTCGCGGGAGAAGGTGGCGGGTCGGAGACCCGTCGGATGAGGGGCCGCGCCACGCTTTCCACAGGACTCGAGGCGCCCTCTCACGATCGACGTCGCGGCCCCTCATCCGACCCCGCCTTCGCGGGGCCACCTTCTCCCGCGAGGGGAGAAGGGGCGCTTAAACCGGCTCATCCCTGATGGCCCACGCGATCCTGCAGGCGCGGATGTCGTCGTCGCGGTTGCCGGGCAAGGTGATGGCGCCGGTGCTGGGCGAGCCGATGATCGGGCGGCAGGTGGAGCGTCTCAGGCGCTCGACGCGGCTGACCGGGTTGACCATCGCCACCAGCACCGACGCCTCGGACGACGTCATCGAGGCCTATGCCAAAAGGATCGGCGTCGACTGTTTTCGCGGACCCCTGGACGACGTGCTCGGCCGCTTCGTCGGCGCGCTGGCGGCGGCGGGAAACCCGAAGACCTTCGTGCGGCTGACCGCTGATTGCCCACTGGCCGACTGGCGGCTGCTCGACGCCTGCATCGACACGCACGCGGCGGCCGGCGCCGACTATACCTATAATTCGCTGAACTGGACCTACCCCAAGGGCCTCGACGTCGAGGTCTGCGAGACCGCCGCCCTGCACCGCGCCGACCGCGAAGGCCGCAGCGCCTACGACCGCGAGCACGTCACCCCGTACATCTACGGCCACCCGGAACTGTTCAAGCTGGAGGCCGTCACCCGCGACCCGCCGCTGCGCTATCGCTGGACGGTCGACACGCCGGCGGATTTCGCCTTCGTCAGCGCCGTCTATGCCGACCTCTATCCCGCAAACCCCGCCTTCACCTCGGAGGATGTACTAGACTGGCAGGCGACTCACCCCGACCAGGTGCTGCCCAACGAGGTCGTTTGAGAAGGCCGCATGACCGTCGCCTTGAGAGCCGTCGGACCCGAAGACAGCCAGCGTCTGCTGGACTGGCGCAATCGGCCGGAAGTCTCGGCCTATATGTACACCGACCACATCATCTCGGCCGACGAGCACGCACGCTGGTTTAAGGGCGCGCTGGCGGCAGGTGATCGCCGCTACTGGATCATCGAACTGGATGGCGCGCCGGTGGGGATGGCCAATCTGGCCGGCATCGATGCGGCGCGCAGCCGCTGCGAGTGGGCCTATTATCTCGCCGAGCCGAGCACGCGCGGGCGCGGCGTCGGCGCGGTGGTGGAGTTCATGGTCATCGACCACGTGTTCAAGGATCTGGGCCTCAACAAGCTCTGGTGCGAAGTGCTGATCGACAACGAGGCGGTGTGGAAGCTGCACGAATCCTTCGGCTTCGAGCGCGAGGCGCTCTACCGCGACCATGTCTGGAAGGCCGGCCGGTTCCAGGACGTCGTCGGCCTGGGCCTGCTCGCGCGCGATTGGGCCGAGGTGCGCGCATCTTGCGCCGCCCGGCTGGCCGACAAGGGCTATGCCGAGGCCGACCTGGCGCTCGGGGCCCCCGCGTGACCGCCCCCATCGCCATCGCCGGCCGCCTGATCGGCCCCGATCAGCCGCCCTATGTGATCGCCGAGATGAGCGGCAACCACAACGGCGACATCGGTCGGGCCCTGGCCCTGATCGACGCCGCCAAGGCCGCCGGCGCCGATGCGGTCAAGCTGCAGACCCTGACCGCCGACACCATCACCATCGACCACGACGGGCCGGGTTTCGTCATCGAGGGCGGCCTCTGGCACGGCCGGCGGCTCTACGAGCTGTACCAGGAAGCCCACACCCCCTGGGACTGGCACAAGACCCTGTTCGAACACGCCCGCGAGGTCGGGATCACCATCTTCTCCTCGCCGTTCGATCCGACGGCGGTGGCGTTCCTGGAAAAGCTCGGCGCGCCGGCCTTCAAGGTGGCCTCGTTCGAGATCGTCGACACGCCGCTGGTGGCCTGCATGGCGCGGAGCGGCAAGCCGCTGATCATCTCCACCGGCCTGGCCTCGCCGGAAGACATTGCCGAGGCGGTCACCGCCGCGCGCGAGGCCGGCGGGCGCGAGATCATCCTGCTCCACTGCACCAGCGGCTACCCCACTCCCGCCGCGCAGATGCATCTGCGCACCATGCCGGACCTGGCCAAGGCGCACGGGACCCTGGTCGGCCTCTCCGACCACACCATGGGCACGGCGGTGGCCGTGGCGGCCGTGGCCCTCGGCGCCTGCGTGGTGGAAAAGCACTTCACCCTGGCCCGCGCCGACGGCGGGGTGGATTCCGCCTTTTCGCTGGAGCCGGACGAGTTGGCGCGGCTGGTCGCCGACTGCCGCGACGCCTGGGCGGCCCTGGGCACAGTGCACTATGAGGAGGTCGAGGCCGAGGCCGCCGGCCGCGACCATCGCCGTTCGCTCTATGTCGTCGCCGACGTGAAGAAGGGCGAGCCCCTGACCCCGGAAAACGTCCGCTCCATCCGACCCGGCCACGGCATGGCGCCCAAGCATCTGTATGAGGTCCTGGGCAAACCCGCCGCGCGCGACCTGAAACGCGGCGAGCCGCTGGCCTGGGACCAGATCGCCTAGCCGAGCCGGCCAAACATTGGCTATGCTGCCGCTTATCGCGAGGGGGAAGCGAGCATGGCGGATGACCTGATCGGTCGCGATGAACTCGTGGCCAAGCACTCGGCTGTCGATGCGGCGGGCGGGCTGAAGCGCCTGTCGATCGATGGCCTGAGCTTTCGTCCGGCCAGACCGGTTCCGCACGAGGACGGCCATGTGGTCGAGGTCGCGCGCGCCGACTGGCCGGTGCTGGGCGGTCCGGTGGTCCAGGTGCACACCACCACCACCCTGCCCGGCCGCATCCGCGCCTGGGGCCTGCACCAGCGCAGCACCGACCGGTTGTTTGTGGTCAGCGGCCTGATCCGGTTCGCGGTGTTCGACGGCCGCACCACTTCGCCGAGCTTCGGCCAGGTCAACAGCCTGCTGAGCAGCGAACTCAGCCCTGGCCTGCTGGTCAT
>DASYAQ010000112.1:0-4026 GCA_036501225.1 Caulobacteraceae bacterium
CTTTAGCGTCCGGTCGACCAGCCGCCAATGGTCACCGCAGAGCCAGTCGATGCCAGGCCGAAAGAGCGTCGACCACCGCCTGCAGAAAGGCACCAGGCAGAAGCTTTTGGCGTAGCGCGGCCGGGTCATTTGCGCCCGTCCCGCACGCCAGCCACGGTCATGCGGTGGCCGAGCAACATGCGCACGACCGGCGCCAGGCCCGGACCTTCGCCCTTGTGCTCGGCGGGCGGATTGCAGACCACGACCTCGAACTCGCGCTGCCAGGCCTCCAGCTCGACAAACGGGAATTGCTCACCGCGCGGTTTGGCCGTGAACTTCTTGCGGCCGCCGCCGCGAAGGCCGGTCGCGCGCAACCATTCATCCTTGTCGATGGTGAAGGCGGCCGGGCCCGTGTGGGGATGCTGGTGCGGACCATCTCCGCTTTCGTGGGAGTGTTCGAGCTTGTAGTTCCAGCCGCCGGCGCGCGGACCTCTGACGAAACAATGCTCATGGATTTCAAGTCTGGCGCTCATGGCCGCGCATCCTCACGCTCAGCCCGCTCGTCGCCGCCGGTGGCCACGAAGGCCCGCAGCATCGCCTGGACGCCCAGCGCGACCACGGAGGCCTCGGCGATCTCCTGGTCCGGATCGATCCTGTGCGCCAGCGCAAGGAGTTCGATCACGAAGCGCATCCCGGCTGCCTGGACCTCGGCCGCTTGGTTGGCGGCGATGAAGCGTCCGGAAGCCATCACGAATTCGCGGCGTCATGCGCCGCCTTCTTCGCATCGAGCGCTGCGGCAGCGGCCTGCGGCCAACCGTCGCCGTGCTCAAGGGCGAGCGGGATCAGGAAGAACAGAGCGGCCGCCATCTCGGCTTCGTAGTGCGGCTCGATGACCTGGCCGGTCTCGCGAAGCGCCATCCAAACCACGTGCATCTTGAAGTTCGGTATGCCGAGGACCTCGGCCAGGGCTGGCGGCATCTCGGCCGGCCAGACGATCGGCTTGGCGCGGCGGGTCATAGCTCGTCCCACTCGCGCGGTGGCAGGTAGGCGCGCAGGCTGCGCTGCAGCGCTTCGGCGGCGGCGATGACCGCCTGACGCTTCGGGTCGGCCAGCTGCTCACGACTGGTCATGTAGACCGTCTCCATCGTGGTGGTCTTGACGCCGCAGCGGGTGCATCGCCGCCGGCGGCGCAGGCCGTTGATGGCCGTCGCCCTGCGGCTGTCGACGACCTGGGTAGGACCGCCGCACGCCGGACAGCAGAAGCTCTGGCTTCCCGCGCCGAAAGTGGGGGGGGGTGCGGCGGCCCGTGTCTCGCTCATGTCCGCGCCTCCAGCGCGGCGCTCCCGGCCTCGGTGAGCTGGACCTCGCGGGGGCCGTCCGGACCCTTTGGGCCTGGCCGGCTCTCGACCAGGCCCTCCTCCTCGAGCACGGCGCGCGAACTGAGGCCGACCGCCGGCGGCCACGGGCCCCAGGTTGGCCGCACGACCGCCAGGCAGGCGCGAAGATTTGGCGTCATGGTCACGGTCTCCCTTGAGTTTGCAGCGCCTTAAGCTCCAGCAGGAGCGGGACCAGGTCCCAGCCTTCGGGCGTCTGGTCGATGAGGCCGAAGTTGCGCAGCTTGGCCCAGCCGGCGCGGGTGTAGCCGGCGGTGTCGCTGATGCCGATCGTGGCCGAGACGCTCGTCCGGGGCTGGCGGCCGGCGAGGTAGAGGTGGCGCAGGATGCGCGCGGCGCCCCCGCCGAGCTTCTTGGCCCATTCCTCGACCAGCTCGTCGGCCCTGGCCTCGCCGGCATATTCGACGTCGGCGCGGACGATGTCGCCACGCGCGGTTTCGGCCACCAGCTGGCGGGCGCGGAGTTCGGCTCGGGCGGCGCGAGTGTAGCCGGCGGTCGGCGAGACGCCGGCGAGCAGCGCGGCTTCGTTCCAGGTCAGGGTCTCGCGCGCCGGCGCGTGGCTGATCGCCTCGAGCAGGCGCTTGGCGCCGCCGCCGAGCGGCCCGTCGGGATCGAACTGGCGAGGCGCGCTCGGCGCGGCGGCTTCCACGCCGGAAGTGCTGGGCGGAGGAACGATCACGTCGCCATCGTCGGCGCGGATGCGGTCGTTGGCGGCTTCGTTGAAGACGCCGGCGAGCGCCGCCAGCAGCCGTTTTTCCAGCTCCACGAACCAGAAGGCCTGCTCTTTCCGCGCGCCGGCCTTGAACCCGCGCAGATAGCCGGCGCGTTCGGCGGCCGCCTCGGCTTCCTTCAGGCGCGCGTCGATCTCGGCTGGCGAAGGGCCGGCCTTCGCCACGGCCTTGGCCGGCGGTTTCGCGGAGGGCGCCGCTTCCTCGGGCGCGGCCAGGGCGGCGCGCAGGGCGCCGAGGTCGAGCGCGGCCAGGCGCACCGCCGGGCGGGCGTCGTCGTGATCCGGCGTGGCCGAGGAGTCGAAGGTGGCGATCGGCCGGAAGTGGACCTCGCTGAGGATGCCCAGCCTGGGCGACCACACCCAGCCGAAGCCCGGCTGCAGCGACGGCAGCGAGGCCAGGATGCGCTCGCCGATCACCTTGTCGGCCGACTCGACGATCCAGGCCTTGACGGCCGCGCGGTCCTGCGGCGCGACGTTCTGCATCGCCACCAGTGTCTGGACCAGGGTCAGGCTGTCCTTGTGCAGCTTGGCCGGCCGGTGGCTGATCAGCATCACGCGCACGCCGAGCGCGCGGCCGCCGGCGACCAGGTTGTTGGTCGCCGCGGTCATGCGGCCGGACTCCGGATCGTAGACCCGGCCCTGCGGCGCGAACAGGTGCGCCTCGTCGATGACCAGCCAGAGCGCCCGCGAATTGACCTGCGCCAGGCGTTCGGCGAAGTCGGCGAACAGCGTGGTGCGGGCGCGCACGGTCATCCGCTTGACGTCGATGATGCAGCTGAAGTCGCCGGCCGCGACCAGGTCGGCCAGCCGCGCGCCGGCGTGGGCGTCGAGCGGCACGTCGGCATGGTCGCCGCCGAAGATCACCACGCCATAGGGCGACGGCGTCTTGCCGTTCGGCTTCAGCCTGAGGCCGTACCAGACGCCGGTCGGGTCGATGATGCAGACGCGCCGGCCGGCGTCGAGCAGCTGCTCGACCGCGCCCTTGGCGGCATAGGTCTTGCCGGCGCCCGCCGTGGCCAGGATGGCGACGTGCAGGTCGACCGCTTCGGGCGGCAGGGCGGTGAGCTCAGCCAAACGGAGCCCCCAGTTCTCGGACGTGGCTCAGGGCGATACAACCGTGGCCGCCGGTGACTTGCACGACTGCGGTGTGGCCGCTGAGCACGTAGGCGCCCGGTTCGACGACTCGAACCGCCTCCATCCGGCCACGGACATCACCGGGAAAGACCCAGATCTCCGCGCCGATCGCGAAGCGCGCGTTGAAGGCCTCACATTGGGAGGCCATCTCCAGGAACCCGCCGTCGCGCCGCGGCGAGCACTGGTCGACATAGAAGGTCTCGCCGGCCATCAGACCAGTCTCCCGGCGAAGAAGGCCGCCAGCGCGACGCCACCGGCGAGGATGACCAGGTCGAGCGCCATCATCAGCGGCGTGAACCACAGCGGCCGCGCGAGCGCGAGCCGATCGGCGGCGTCCCGCAGGTCGCGCGTCTCCGCGCGATGTTCGGTGGCGAAATTCATGCGGCTCTGCTCCGGTCTTCGAGGGCAAGGATGCTGGCGAGGCTCAGTTCAGGCCGTTTGGATCGCGGCGTCCTTGGCGCTTTCACGCCGGGCGGCCGCCGATCGAACCTGACGCCCAGGTGGCGTGCGTGCTTGCCGACGACGGCCGGATCGCGATCCAGTGTCTTCGACAGGTCGACCATCGAAATGCCGGTGGCCCATGCGATCTTGATCGCGCGGTCCTCGTCGGCCGAGAATGGCGTGCACCAGCCATGCTTGATCCCCAGGGCCCAGGCGCGGTTGAACACACCGCCTTTCGGCCGCCCGATCTTCCTGGCCAGTTCAGGCGTCGGAATCTTGCCGTAGCCTTCGCGCAGGACCGCGTCCTCGGCCTCGGTCCAGTGGCGCTCACAGAAACCACCCTGATTG
>DASYAQ010000113.1:0-5512 GCA_036501225.1 Caulobacteraceae bacterium
TCCGGACCCGCCGCTGCTGCCCGCCGATCCGGTGATCCGGGCCCAGGCGCGCGCCTTCGGCCAGCACATCGCCGCCGAGATGCACGCGCTGACCATCGTGCGGGTGCGCCGCTATCTGGCCGAGACCATGGGCGCCGACGCGGCCGCGATCGACGCCTGGCAGAACCACTGGATGAGGCTCGGCCTCACCGCCCTGGAGGCCGCCCTCGCCGATCGCGTCGCGCCCTGGCCGTTCGCCTTTGGCGAAACGCCGGGCTGGGGCGACCTGCATCTGATCCCGCAACTGCGCAACGCCCGCCGATTCGGTTGTGACCTCAGCCCCTATGCCCGGCTGCTGGCGGTCGAAGCCCGCTGCATCGACCTGCCCGCCTTCCGCGCCGCCCGCCCGGAAAACCAGCCCGACTACCCGGGCGAGGCCTGATGCGGGGCGAAGCCAGATTCAGCGTCGAAAAAACACGAACGGCCGCTTCGCGGCCAAGGTGACTTGGGTGGGCGCGGACACGGTGGACGAGCGCCCTCTTGTTCGTGTTTTTCGTGGTCCAAATCTTCTTGGGCTGACGAGACGGCCGCCAAGCGTCCGAACCTCAGTGCGCGTGGATGCTGAGCGAGAAGGCGACCATGGAGTCGTGATAGCTGCCGGCTTCCGGGCCAACGGCGAGCGGGGTCTGGCTCTTTACCGCGCGATGGACATAGCCGAACGAGGCCTGGACCATACCGCGACTCCAGCCCAGACCCGCCTGGGCGTCGCTGACGATGGCGTTGGTCGGCTCCGACGACCAGCCGCCGCGCTGCAGGCCGCCCTGGGCGGTCGGCAGCATGTTCAGGCCGACGGCCCGACCTGAGGCCGCGGCGAACAGGTACCAGCGCCCGCGACCGGCGAAGCTCGATGTGTCCGAGGCCTGGAAGCCGAGGCGGCTCATCAGCCTGTCGCCCATGTCGGCGCCCAGCCGCACCATGGCGCCGGCCTCGGCCGTACCGCCGGCATTGTTGACGCCGAAGCCCGCATGCGGCGTGACGTCCAGGTCATAGCGCCCGGCGGTCATCTTCCAGGCCGAGGGCCAGCCGCGGGTATAGGTGAGATCGAACGCCTCGGCGTCCGGATCGAGCAGCGCATCGGGCCTGGCCAGCACCACCCCGCCCGGCGCGCGCGCCACGCCGCCGATCGACATCCGCACCGTGTCCACCGCGCCCTGGCTGGCTTGCGGCAAGGTCACTTCGTCGGTGCGCCAGACCACCAGGCCCTGGCCGTCGATGAGCCGCTCCGGCGCGAGCAGCCGGGTCTGGTCCAGCCCGGTTCCGGTCACGGCGGGCAGGGCGAAGACGCCGCCGACGGCCTCGGCCTGGGCGGCGTTCTCGCGCACGCCGAGTGTCGTGGTGGTCAGGGCCGCCTGATGCTCGCGCGCCCGTTTCGGCTTGGGCGTGAAGATGTCGTTGAGCAGGGCGCGTTGCGCGGAATCCAGAGGCTGCGCCGGTGCGGGCGATTGCGCGAAGGCGCTCGCGGCGCAGGTCGCCGTTGCTATAGCCAGAAGCAGACCCGCCATGGGCCGCATCTTGACTTCCCCTATGCCCCGGTCTCTTCCCCGCGGTCGCTGGGCCGCGAAAAGAGTTTCCGCACACCGGCTTTAACAACCGTGAGCGGCCGAGGTTGCGTCAGCCGTAAACCCGCCGACCGGGCGTCGCTTTTGACCCGAGGCGAAACACCGTTTCGTTCCGGTCGCGGCGGCGAGAGGTCCAGACGCAAGTCCCGCGCCTATTGGCAGGCCAGGCATTCCTCATAGTCGGTGCGGTTGGCGATCTCATAGGCCGCCGACTGGGTTCCCTCGCTGGCCGAGCCGGCGAAAGAGGCCCGCTGCACCGACTTCGATCTCAGATAATACAAGGACTTAACCCCGCGCTCCCAGGCGGAGTAATGCAACATGTGCAGGTCCCATTTGTCCGCGTCGCCGGGCAGGAAGATGTTCACCGACTGGGACTGACAGACTTCCGGGGTGCGGTCGGCGGCCAGTTCGATCACCCAGCGCTGGTCCAGTTCGAAGGCGGTCTTGAACACGTCCTTCTCATCCTGGGTCAACTCGTCCATGTGCGCCACCGAGCCCTCGTTCTCCAGGATGGCGCGCCAGACGAAGTCGGTGTTCAGGCCCTTGGCGTCGAGAACCCGCTCCAGATAGGGGTTCTTGACCGCGAACGAGCCGGACAGGGTCTTGTGCGTATAGATGTTGGCCGGGATCGGCTCGATGCCGGCCGAGGTCCCGCCGCAGATGATCGAGATCGAGGCGGTCGGCGCGATGGCCAGCTTGTGCGAGAACCGCTCCATCACGCCGCGCTCTTCGGCGTCGGGGCAGGCGCCGCGCTCTTCGGCCAGCACGCGCGAGGCCTTGTCCGCCTCGCGGCGCAGATGCTTGAACAGGCGCATGTTCCACGACTTGGCCAGCGCGCTTTCGAACGGCACGTTCTGGCCCTGCAGGAAGGAGTGGAAGCCCATCAGGCCCAGGCCGACCGAACGCTCGCGCATGGCGGCGTACCTGGCCGATTCCATCGCCGGCGGCGCGCGGTCGATGAAGTCCTGCAGCACATTGTCGAGGAAGCGCAGCACGTCCTCGATGAAGGTCGGGTGGTCGCGCCATTCCAGGAACATCTCGGCGTTCACCGACGACAGGCAGCAGACCGCGGTGCGCTCGACGCCCAGATGGTCGGGGCCGGTGTGCAGCATGATCTCGGAGCAGAGGTTGGACTGGCGCACCTTCATGCCCAGCTCGCGCTGGTGTTGCGGCATCAGCCGGTTGGCGGTGTCGGCGAAGATCAGATAGGGCTCGCCGGTCTGGACCCGGACGTCGAGAATCTTCTGCCAGAGCGAACGGGCGTCGACCAGCTTGACGATCTCCTGGTTCTTCGGACTGCGCAGGCCGAAGGTCGCGCCGTCGCGCACCGCCTCCATGAACTCATCGGTGATCGAAATGCCGTGGTGCAGGTTGAGCGACTTGCGATTGAAGTCGCCGGAGGGTTTGCGGATCTCGAGGAATTCCTCGATCTCCGGATGGTGGATGTCGAGATAGACCGCCGCCGAACCCCGGCGCAGCGAGCCCTGGCTGATCGCCAGGGTCAGCGAATCCATCACCCGGATGAAGGGGATGATGCCCGAGGTCTGGCCCTGGCCCTTGACCCGCTCGCCGATGGAGCGGACGCCGCCCCAATAGGTGCCGATGCCGCCGCCGTTGGCCGCCAGCCAGACATTCTCGTTCCAGGTGCCGACGATGCTTTCCAGGCTGTCGGAGACCGAATTCAGGTAGCAGGAGATCGGCAGGCCGCGATCGGCGCCGCCATTGGAGAGCACCGGGGTCGAGGGCATGAACCAGAGGTTCGAAATATAGTCGTAGATGCGCTGGGCGTGGTCGGCGTCGTCGGCGTAAGCGGTGGCGACGCGGGCGAACATGTCCTGGTAGGATTCGCCCGGCAGCAGGTAGCGGTCCTCGAGCGTGGTCTTGCCGAAGTCGGTCAGAAGCGCGTCGCGCGATCGGTCGACCTCGACCTTGCGCACCAGATGCAGAGTCGGCCGCTCGCCCGGTCGGGTGGCGGCGAATCGGGCCTCCCGGACCTGAGTTGCGGACGAAGTCGCCTGGCTGCGCGTCATGACCATCTACCTATGCCCCTTTGGTCCTACGACAAGCCCCCTTGCCGCCGGACCCCCTACATGTTGTGGGCGAAGCACCCACAAACCGCAGATATGGGGCCATAGGGTTGATAGACCGTCAACGGGACAAATCGGCCCGTCCCCATTTTTTACGTTAATGAAAGGTTAACACGGCCGCCGAGGCCCGTGCGGAAGACTTAGGCCGCGACGGCTTTGCGTTCGCCGTCAATGGCTTGCAGCACGGCCGCGATCAGTGTCTCGGCCCGCACCGGCTTGCCGATATGATCGTCCGCACCCGCCGCGTTCGACGCCTCGACATGCTCGCGCATGACGTTGGCGCTGAGCACCACGATGGGCAGGCGCGGCAGGCTCGAAGCGGCCTCGCGGGCGCGAATGGCGCGCGTGGCGCTCAACCCATCCATCACCGGCATCTGCAGGTCCATCAGCACCACGTCGAAGGCGCTCGATTCGACGGCCTCGATCGCGGCCTTGCCGTCTTCGACGCAGACCACTTCGGCGCCGATGGCGGCCAGGATCAGCTCGGCCACCTTGCGATTGGTTTCGTTGTCGTCGACCACCAGCACCCGAGGCGCCCGATCGGTGCGTTCGGCTGCGGCCGGGGCGACCGGGGCGGCGTCGCGCGCCGCCGGCAAGGGCAGCATCAGCGTGAAGACCGCGCCGCGACCGGGCTTGCCGGCGGCGGAGACCTGGCCGCCCATGAGTTCGGCCAGCTGGCGGCTGATGGAGAGGCCCAGGCCGGTGCCGCCGAACTGGCGGGTGATCGAGCCATCGGCCTGCTCGAAACGGCTGAACAGGCGCTCGGCCTGGTCGGGCTCGAAGCCGATGCCGGAATCGCGCACCTCGAAATAATAGCGGTCGCCACGCGCGGCCTTGGCCACGGACAGGCCGACGCGGCCCTCGCTGGTGAACTTGACGGCGTTGCTGAGCAGATTGGTCAGGATCTGGCGCAGGCGGACGGGATCGCCGACCACGCGCCGGCGGGTGGCCTCGTCGAGCACGAGCTCGAAGCCCAGCCCCTTGCCCTCCGCCGCGCTGCGATAGGGCGAAGCCGCCTCCTCGATCAGGGCGCCAAGGTCGAAGGCGGTCTCGGCGACGGCCAGCCGCCCGGCTTCCAGCCGGCTGAAGTCGAGCAGATCGCCCAGTATGCCGTCCAGGGTGGCGGCCGAATCGATGATGGTCTTCAGAAGGTCGCGTTGCTTGCCGTCGAGATCGGTGCGGGCGAGAACCTCGGCCAAGCCAAGGACGCCGTTCAGGGGCGTGCGGATCTCATGGCTCATATTGGCCAGGAACTCGCTCTTGGCGCGGCTGGCGGCCTCGGCCCGGTGCAGGGCCATGGTCAGCGCCGCGGCCTGCTCCTTCATCTCGGTGATGTCGACGCGCAGGCCGATGGTGCCGCCCTCGGAGGTGCGGCGCTCCTCGATCATCACCCAGCGGCCGTCGGCCAGCTGCTGTTCGTGCCGCTGGCCGGGATTGTCCAGGAGCGCCATGCGATCGGCCAGCCATTCGTCCTCGCGGCCGACGGCTTCGGGATAATCGCCGCGCGCCACGCCGATCTTCAGGGTGTCGGCCAGCCGCACCCCTTCACGGAAGAGGTCGGCCGAGCGGTGGTAGATTTCCGCGTAGCGCTCGTTCCACAGCACGTAGCGGCCCTGCGCATCGAGAAAGACCAGCCCCTCGGGCAGGGCGTTGATCGCCTCGCGCAGGCGCGTCTCCGCCCGCTGCGCCTGCTGTTCGGCCTGGCGCAGGGCGGCGGCGGCGCGATCGGACGGGCGCGCCCAGGCGGTCAGCCGCCGCCATAGGCCTGGCCGCGACCCGGTGCTGTCTTTGCTCGCCATCTTTCGCCGACTCATGGGTGTCCCGCAG
>DASYAQ010000114.1:0-2341 GCA_036501225.1 Caulobacteraceae bacterium
GAAGTCGGCGCCATGCTCCAGGATGCGGCGGCAATCGCCGGCGCTCATCAGCTTGCCGGCCGCGCCCAGCCGGGTTTGCCCGCGCGGCAGATCGGCGAACCAGTCGATCAGCGGCCGGTGCGCGAAGTCCTCTTCCACCGGAGCCTTGAAGACGTCCCACAGCGACATGTCGAGATAGTCGAGATCGCCGGAGGCCAGCACCTGGCGGGCCACCTCGATCTGTTCGGCGATGCGCAGGCCGAACCGCTCCGGCGACAGGCGCAGCCCGAGCTGGAAGTCCGGCCGGGTGCGGGCGCGCACGCCCTTGATGATCTCGAACACGATCCGCGCGCGGTTCTCCGGGCTGCCGCCGTAGCGGTCTTCGCGCCGGTTGGTCTCCGGGCTCATGAAGGCGCAGAGGATGTAGCCATGGGCGCCGTGCAGCTCGACGCCGTCGAAGCCGGCCTTTTCCGCCCGCACGGCGGCGGCGACGAAGTCCTCGATCAGGTCCTCCACCTCGCCAAGCGTCAGCGCGCGCGCGCCGGTCTCGGCGTCCTCGGAAGGGCCGCGCGGCTGCTCGCCGATCAGCGCCGCCGGCGAGCGGATGCCGGCATGGTGCAGCTGCACCGACGAGACCGCGCCTTCGGATTTGATCTTGGCGGCCAGGCGAGTGAGGCCGGGCAGATGGTCGTCGGAAAACACCCCGAGTTGGCCGGGGAAGCCCTGCCCCACCCGCTGCACATGCGCCGCGCAGGTCATTACCAGGCCGAAGCCGCCGGTGGCGCGATAGGTCAGCCAGTTGAACTCGTCGTCGGACAGGGTCCCGTCGACATGGCTCTGCAGATTGGTCAGCGGCGCCAGCATGAAGCGGTTCTTCCACGCCGGACCACGGGTCAGGCTGAGCGGCTGGCTAAGGTCGGTCATGAACGGTCTCTGCGTTGGGGTCGGGTCAGTATCTAATGCGAACTGGCGAATTGGCTAGGCCCAAACCGGCGCACCCCCAACCGTCATCCCCCGCTGGAGCCGCTTTAGCGGCGGAATGCGGGGGACCCATGAACACTCACATTCGACGGCGACCATGGGTGGCCCGGATAAACCGGGCCATGACGGAGAAAATTATCGACCGAGCGTCTGACCCGCCTGGACAGCGGCATGACATCGAACAGCGATTGCGCCTATTCTCAGCCCATGCTGCGCGAAATCAGACTGAGCGTGAACGGTGAGGTCCGCGCCTTCGAGGCGGACGAGGCGACGACGCTGCTGGATGCGCTGCGCAACCATCTGGGCCTGATGGGCGCCCGCTACGGCTGCGGGGCCGAGCAGTGCGGCGCCTGTTCGGTGCTGATCGACGGTGAGGACAAGCCGTCCTGCGCCATAGAGGCCGGGGCGCTGGAGGGCCGCGCGATCGTCACCATCGAGGGTCTGGGTACGCCGGATCATCCGCATCCGTTGCAGACCGCCTTCCTGGACAAACAGGCTGGCCAGTGCGGCTATTGCCTGGCCGGCATCCTGGTCGCGTCCAAGGCGCTGCTCGACGCCAACCCCGACCCCAGCCGCGCCGAGATCGCCGAGGCGCTGTCCTGGCACCTTTGCCGTTGCGGGGCGCACAACCGGATCATGGCCGCCGTCGCGCTGGCGGCCGAGCGCATGCGGGCGCCCGCCTTCGCCAAGACCACGGCGGACCTGTCCGCCGAAGCTGCCGCCTTCGCCGGGGCTTCGGCGGGCCGGCCGGCGGGAGCCTAGGCGGATGATCCCGCCGAGCCTCGCCGCCAATCCGCGCCTGGACCGCTGGATCGGGTTCGAGACGCCGGGCGTCGTCCGCGTCGCCTTCGGCAAGGTCGAATACGGCCAGGGCGCCATGACCGGCCTGGCCCAGATCGCCGCCGAGGAACTCGACGTCGGCATGGACCGGCTGGACGTGGTCAATCCGGAGACAGACCTTTCCCCCGACGAGGGCCTGACCGTCGGCTCGATGAGCACCGAGTCCTCCGGCGCCTCGATCCGCGCCGCCTGCGCCGAGGCCAGGGCGCTGTTCGCAGAGGCCGCCGCGCGGCGCCTCGGCTGCGACGCCAGCGAACTGGATGTCGAGGACGGCGCCTTCCTGCACGGCGGCGCGGCCACCGGCCTGACCTACTGGGCGCTGGCCGGCGAGGTGGATCTGACCCAAGGCCCGACCGGCGAGGTCGCGGCCAAGTCGCCGGATCGCCATAAGCTGATCGGGACCTCGCCTGGCCGGCTCGACCTGCCGGCCAAGCTGTTCGGCGCGGCCTTCCTGCACGACCTGGTCCAGCCCGGCATGCTGCACGCGCGCATCCTGCGCCAGCCGGGGTTCAAGGCGAGGCTGAAGGCGATCGACGAGGCG
>DASYAQ010000115.1:0-2976 GCA_036501225.1 Caulobacteraceae bacterium
CAGGACCAGGCGCGCGCGATCGTCGCCTATGCCGCCGCCCGCAATGTCACCGTCGTGCCGGAGATCGACATGCCCGGCCACGCCCTGGCGGCGATCCTGAGCTATCCCGAACTCGCCTCCGACGGCCCCGGCGACCCGGCGATCGAGGGCGACTGGGGTGTTTTTCCCTATATCTACAATGTCGACGACCATACCTTCGCCGTGCTCGAAGAGGTGCTGAGCGAGGTGATGGCGATCTTTCCCAGCCGCTATATCCATGTCGGCGGCGACGAGGCGCAGAAGGACCAGTGGAAGGCATCACCGGCCATCCAGGCCCGGATGAAGGCGCTGGGCCTCGCCAACGAAGACGCGCTGCAGAGCTATTTCATCCGCCGCATCGAGACCTTTCTGGACGCCCACGGCCGCCGCCTGGTGGGCTGGGACGAGATCCTCAAGGGCGGCCTGCCGCCGACGGCGACGGTGATGTCCTGGAACGGCGTCGCCGGCGCGATGGCCGCGGCCAGGGCCGGCCACGACGCCATCCTGACCCCGCAGCCGACGCTCTATTTCGACCACCGGCAGAGCGACCTGCCCGATCAGCCGCCGGGCCGCGTCGACGTGATCGGCCTGCGCGACGTCTATGATTTCGAGCCGGCGCCCGCGACGCTGACCCCGAAGGCGCGCGGCCACATCCTGGGTCTGCAGGGCAATCTGTGGACTGAGCACATCCGGACCGAAGCGCGGGTTCAGGCCATGGCCTTTCCGCGCGCGGCGGCGGTGGCCGAGGTCGGCTGGTCGCCGCGTTCGCGCCGGAATTGGAACGATTTCGCCGCGCGCATGCCCGTCGAGTTCGATCGCTACCGTGCGCTCGGTCTGAAGGCCGACGACGCGGCCCTGCAGGTTCGCATCGCCTCCCGCTTCGATGCCGCGGCCAATCAGGTGACGGCCGCGCTCTCGACTGAAATCAGCCAGGGCCGGATCCGCTACACCACCGACGGCGCCGACCCGACGCCGGCATCGCCGGCCTATGCCCGGCCTGTCAAATTGCCTTTGCCGAGCACCCTGAAGGCGGCGGCGTTCAGGGACGGTCAGCCGATCTCGCCCATCGCCGAGCGGCGTTTCGATGCGCTTACGGTGCGCCATCGCACCAGCCAGGAGCTGAAGCTGTGCAGCGACAAGGTCGCCCTCAATCTCGAGGCCGACGCGCCGCTCGACGGGCCGCGGCCGGTGTTCATGGTCGACATCATGAACCCGTGCTGGACCTTCCCGAGCGCGGACCTGACCGGGATCGCGTCGCTGCGGGTCAGCGTCGGCCGCGTCCCGTTCAACTTCCAGCTCGGGAAGGACCTGGCCAAGATCGTGCTTCGCCCGCCCGCGACACTCGATGGCGAGCTCGAGGTGCGCCTCGACGGTTGCGACGGGACGCCGATCGCGGTTCTGCCGCTGGCCCGCGCCGCCGGCCGCACCGGCCTGACCACCCTGGCCGGCGCGCTGCCGCCCCTGACCGGCGCGCACGACCTCTGTTTCACCTTCACCGCCAGGACGCTCGATCCCATGTGGGTGATCGACGCGGTTCAGCTCGTGCCGAAAGCCTGATCCGATGTCGCCGCTGATCCTCATCGCGCCCATGCAGGGCTGGGTCGCGCCCCTGGACGAGGCGCCCGACCCGGTGTTCGCCGAGCGGATGCTGGGCGACGGCCTGGCCATCGACCCCACTGGCTCTTCGCTGCACGCGCCCTGCGCCGGGGTGGTGCTCAGCGTCCATCACGCCCGCCACGCGGTCAGCCTGCGCGCCGAGACCGGCGCCGAGATCCTGATGCATATCGGTCTCGACACCGTCGAACTGGGCGGCGAAGGGTTCGAGGTGCATGTCCGCGACGGCCAGACGGTCGCCGCGGGCGACCGGCTGGTCAGCTTCGACATCGACCTTTTGGCGCGGCGGGCCAGGAGCCTCTTGACCCCGATCGTGCTGACCAATGGCGAGGCCTTCGCCATCACCCGGCGCGAACAGGATCGCGAGCTTCAGGTCGGCGATTTCCTGATGGAGATCAGCGCGACAGGGGCTGGCGCGGCCCAGGTCACGGACGGCGGAATCACCGCCACGCGCAGCCTGATCGCGCCCCTGGCCCACGGCATCCACGCCCGGCCGGCGGCGGTGATCGCGGCCGAGGCCAGGCGCCACGCCGCCGAGATCGGCGTCACCGCCCATGGCCGCCGCGCCAACGCCAAGAGCCCGGTCGCGGTTATGGCGCTGGCCATCCGCCACGGCGACGAGATCGTCCTGGCCGCCTCCGGCGCGGACGCCGAGGCGGCGGTCGCCGCCCTGGCCGCCCTGATCGCCGGTGGCCTCGGCGAAGGCGCCGCGCCCATCGCCGCTCCGCCCCCGGTCGCGCCTGTTCTGCAGGAAGGCTCACCGTTGCGGCTGAAGGGCGTCGCCGCCGCGCCCGGCCTGGCCATCGGGGTGGCGGTCCAGCTGGTCGCGGCGGACGTCGCGGTCATCGAGGAGAGCCGCGGTGCGGCGCATGAGGCGGCGGCGCTCGATGCGGCCATCGCCGCGGTGGGCGCCGACCTCGAGGCCCGCGCGGCGAACGGCCCGCGCGAGCGCCGCGCCATACTGGGCGCGCACCTGGCCTTTCTCGACGATCCCGAACTGATCGCCGCGGCCCGCTCGGCGATCGGCCAAGGCAGGAGCGCCGGCGTCGCATGGCGCGCGGCGATCGGCCTCTATGTCGACATGCTCAGGGGCTCGCCGGACCGCCGGCTGGCCGCCCGCGCCGACGACCTGGCCGACCTGGAGCGCCAGGTGCTGCTGGCGTTGAGCGGCGTTGCGCCCGAGGCGCGGGTTCTGCCGCAAGCCGCCATCCTGCTGGCCGACGATCTCTTGCCCTCCGAACTCCTGGCCTTGGACGGCGCCCGCATCGCCGGCCTGTGCATGGCCGGCGGCGGCCCGACGTCGCACGTGGCCATCCTCGCCGCCGCCATGAACGTCCCGGCCCT
>DASYAQ010000116.1:0-2773 GCA_036501225.1 Caulobacteraceae bacterium
GATGGACTGGCCTTCGGCCAGCGTGACGATGGCCTTCTTGACGTCCGAGCGCTTGCCGACGCGGCCGCGGAAGCGCTTGGTCTTGCCCTTCACGTTGATCGTGTTGACCTTGACCACGTTGACCTTGAACAGGTTCTCGATGGCCTCGGCGATCTGCGGCTTGGTGGCGTCGCCGGCGACGCGGAACACCACCGTGTTGTGCTCCGAAAGCATCGTCGCCTTCTCGGTGATCACCGGGGAGAGGATGGTGTCGTAGTGACGGGCGGCGGGCATCAGGCGGCTTCCCCCCCAGAGTTCGTTTCGGCGGCGGCCGCCGCCGGCTTGGCTTTGCGCTTCGGCGCCGGCGCGGCCTCGACCGCGGCCGCCTCATCGTTGAAGCGGGCGGCGATGCCGTCGATGGCGGCTCTGGTCAGCACCAGCGTGTCGCGGCGCAGGATGTCGTAGACGTTGAGGCCGGCGTTCGGCAGCACGTCGACGCCCGGGATGTTGCGCGCGGCGAGCCTGAAGGCGCCGTCCACCTCGGGCCCGGCGATCACCAGGGCGCTCTTGACGCCGATGTTGGCGAATTGGGCGCGCAGCGCGGCGGTCTTGGGGCTGTCGAGGGTGGCGGCGTCGAGCACCACGATCGCGCCGTCCTTGGCCTTCGAGGAGAGCGCGTGCTTCAAGGCGAGCGCGCGGACCTTCTTCGGCAGGCCGATCTCGTGGCTGCGCACCACCGGCCCGTGCGCCTTGGCGCCGCCGACGAACTGCGCGGCCCGCCGCGAGCCGTGGCGGGCGCCGCCGGTGCCCTTCTGGCGGTACATCTTCTTGCCGGTCCGCGAGACTTCGTTGCGGACCTGGATCTTGTGGGTGCCGGCGCGGCGCTTGGCCAGTTGCCAGGTCACGCAGCGCTGCAGGATGTCGGCGCGGATCTCTTCGATGCCGAAGATGTCGTCCGGCAGCTCGATGGAGCCGCCCTTCTTGCCGTCGAGGCTGATGACGTCGAGCTTCATTACGCTTCGTCCCCGGTCTCGGCTTCGGCGCCAGGAGCGGCAGTCTCGGCCGCGTCTTCGACCGGCGTCTCGGCGGCCGCTTCGGCCTTGCCGGACGACTTGATCGCGCCCGGCGTCGGCACGCCCTCGGGCGACGGCTGCTTGATGGCGTCGCGGATCTTCACCCAGCCGCCCTCGGTCCCGGGAACCGCGCCCCTCAAAAGAATAAGACCGCGCTCCACATCCACGCGGAACACGGTCAGATTGAGGGTGGTCACGTTGTCCTGACCCATATGGCCGGCCATCTTCTTGTTCTTGAAGACCTTGCCGGGGTCCTGGCGCTGGCCGGTCGAGCCGTGCGAACGGTGCGACACCGAGACGCCGTGGGTGGCGCGCAGGCCTTTGAAGTTCCATCGCTTCATCGCGCCGGCGAAGCCCTTGCCGACCGTCACGCCCGATACGTCTACCTTCTGGCCGGCCACGAAGTGGTCGGCGGTGAACTCGGCGCCGACGTCGATCAGGTTGTCCTCGGATACGTGGAACTCGGCCACGTGGCGCTTGGGCTCGACCAGCGCCTTGGCGAAGTGGCCGCGCTCGGCCTTCGAGGTATTCTTCGGCTTCTTGGCGCCCGCGCCGAGCTGGAGGGCGACGTAGCCGTCCTTCTCCTGGGTGCGGTGCGCGGTCACCTGGCAGCCGTCGAGGCTGAGCACGGTGACGGGCACGTGGCTGCCGGCCTCGTCGAAGAGGCGGGTCATGCCGAGCTTGCGGGCGATGAGACCGGTTCGCATGGCCATCCCCTCAGAGCTTGATCTCGACGTCCACGCCGGCCGACAGCGCGAGCTTCATCAGCGCATCGACGGTCTGCGGGGTCGGGTCGACGATATCGAGCACGCGCTTGTGCGTGCGGATCTCGAACTGCTCGCGCGACTTCTTGTCGATGTGCGGCGAGCGGTTGACGGTGAAGCGTTCGATCTGGGTGGGCAGCGGGATCGGCCCGCGGATGGTCGCGCCGGTGCGCTTGGCCGTGTTGACGATCTCGCGCGTGGAATGGTCCAGCACGCGGTGATCGAAGGCCCTGAGCCGGATGCGGATGTTCTGACGATCCATGTCGCTCGCAATTCCTCCGGGTCCCGTCAGGGGCGCCGCGTGGTTCAGACCATTTCAAAGACCGACCGGAACAGGCCCGAAGGCCGTCCGGCGACGAAAGCCCGCAAAAACGAATGGCCCGCGCGAGGAGACCCGCGAGGGCCGCTGTCGTCTCGCGAACCGCGTCTGCCGCTTTCGGGACCAGCCCAGGGGCGACACAGCCGGTTCTCGAAGAGCCGGGGTGTCTACGCTGCGGGCCCCGTCGCGTCAAGAGCCGGGCGCGCCGCTGAGGCGTGCTGGCGCGCCCCACTTGCGGCGAGGCGCGGAGCGGCCGAAATTCCGCCCCAGCGCGCCGTCATGAGGCCATCCGCGGCGGACAGTTTCCCGCGCTCGATCGGAGGGGCGAATGGCTCAGCGGCGACGACGCCACCTGCGCCGCGATGTCCTGGTCTTCCTAACCTCGGCGCTCTTCCACGTCGGGCTGTTCTTCATCGCCGTCAGCGAGTTCACCTACTACCCGGCGCCGCCCGAGCAGCGCGCGCCAGTCGAGGTGGAGATCGTGCCGGAGGCCGAGCAGCCGATCCCGCCGCCGCCGATCCCGCGCATCATCATCAAGCAGCGGGCGCCCACCCCGACACAGGCCCCGCCCCCGGTTCCGCAGCCTCCGACGCCGCCGAAGCCGCAGCCGCCGACGCCCGCCAAGCTGAACCCGCAGC
>DASYAQ010000117.1:0-4572 GCA_036501225.1 Caulobacteraceae bacterium
GCCAAGGTGGACGCCGCCGACGCCAACTATTTCCGCAACGAGATCGAGCCGCTGCTCGACCATCCGCTGATCGAGTTCATCGGCGAGATCGGCGACCACCAGAAGTCCGCCTTCCTGGGCGGCGCCGACGCCCTGCTCTTCCCCATCGACTGGCCCGAGCCCTTCGGCCTGGTGATGATCGAGGCCATGGCCTGCGGCACGCCGGTGATCGCCTGGGGCTGCGGCTCGACACTCGAGGTGATCGACAACGGCGTGACCGGCTTCATCGTCGGGTCCGAGGCCGAGGCCGACCAGGCGGTCTGGCGCGCCAGGCGCCTCGACCGGGCCGCCGTGCGCCGCCGCTTCGAACAACGCTTCTCCTCCGCCGTCATGGCCAGCCATTATGTCGAACTGTATGGCGGCCTGGCGGTCTCCAACACCCAGATCGGTTCGATGGCGAAAAGGCTTGACCCGGAGCTGATGAGAATCGCCTAAACCCGGGCCATGGATGACTCAGCCTTCGTCGACCATGCCGAGGTCGATCGGCGGGAAGCCGATGGCCTCGGCCAGCTTTTGTCGCTGAAAGACGGCGACGCCTTCATCGTCGCCGACGCCAATGGCGACATACTGGGCGCGACCGACGGCTTCTTCGACGACGACACGCGCCTCTTGTCGCGCTTTCGTCTGCTGGTCGGGGCGCGGCCGCCGTCGGGGCTTGGCTCATCGGTCTCCCGGGACAATGTCGCCTTCACCTTCCACGGCGCCAACCGGCCGTTGCCGGCCATGGGCCAGAAGGCGACCCCGCCGGGCGTCATGCATGTGGAGCGCCGGCGCTTTTTGTGGGAGCGCCGGCTCTACGAACGCATCCGGGTGACCAATCACAGCCTGGACGATGAGCTGTTGCCGCTGGCCATCGAATTCGCCGCCGACTTTCGCGACATGTTCGAGATCCGCGGCATCGCCCGCGCCGCCCACGGCAAGCTGGTCAGCCCGATCGTCGACGGCCGGCAGATCATCTTCGGCTATCGCGGCCTTGACGAGATCGAGCGCGCCAGCGTCATCGCCTTTTCCGAGCCGCCGGGGCGGTTCGGCGCGCACCGGGCCGAGTTCCTGTTTTCGCTGTCGCCGCGCTCGCGCTTCGAACTCTATGTCGAGGTCGGCAGCGGCATCGAAGACCCGCCCTGCCGCGAGCGCTTCCGCGCCGCGGCGGCGGCGGCAATCCGCCAGGCGCGCAAGCGGAGGCGGCGCGGCGCGCGTATCCGGGCGCGCGGCGTGCGCTTCGACGCCTGGCTGGAACAGTCGAGAGCCGATCTCGCCCTGCTCACCACCGACCTGGAGACCGGGCCCTACCCTTACGCCGGCATCCCCTGGTTCTCGACGCCGTTCGGCCGCGACGGGGTGATCACCGCCTGGCAGATGTTGTGGCTGGACCCCGGCCTCGCCCGTGGCGTGCTGCGTTATCTGGCGGCCCACCAGGCGCATGAGGTCTCCGCCTTCCGCGACGCCGCCCCCGGCAAGATCATGCACGAGACCCGCCGCGGTGAGATGTCGAACCTGTGCGAGGTGCCGTTCGGCCTCTATTACGGCAGCGTCGATTCCACCCCGCTGTTCGTGGCCCTGGCCGGCGCCTACGCCAATCGCACCGGCGACCTCGACCTGATCCGCGAGATCTGGCCGTCGCTCATCGCGGCGCTGGGCTGGATCGAAACTTACGGCGACTCCAACGGCGACGGACTGCTCGACTATGCCCGCGGGGAGGCGAGCGGCCTGTCCAACCAGGGCTGGAAGGATTCGGAAGACTCCATCTTCCACGCCGATGGACGCTTTCCCGACGGGCCGATCGCGCTGGTCGAGGTGCAGGGCTATGCCTTCGCCGCCTTCCGGGCCATGGCCGAACTCGGCGAGCGGCTGGGCGATGACCGCAGCGCCGCCTGGGCCGCCCGCGCCGAGGCGATCCGCACGGCGGTCGAGGCGCGCTTCTGGATGGAGGATGAGGGCTTCTACGGCATCGCCATCGATGGCGAGGGCCGCCTCTGCCGCCCGCCCGCCTCCAACGCCGGCCATCTGCTCTTCGTCGGCCTGCCGTCGCCCGAGCGGGCCGAGCGCATGCGCCAAAGGCTGTTGTCGGCCGACTTCCTGACCGGCTGGGGCTTGCGCACGCTCGCCTCCGGCGCCGTGCGCTTCAATCCGATGTCCTATCACAACGGCTCGGTCTGGCCGCACGACACCGCCATCTGCGCCGCCGGCCTGTCGCGCTACGGCCATCGCGACGCCGCCGCCAAGGTGCTGGACAGCCTCGGGCGCGCGGCGACCAAGTTCAACATGCGGCTGCCGGAGCTGTTCTGCGGCTTTGCGCGTTCGCCGAACGAGCCGCCCGTCGCCTATCCGGTCGCCTGCATGCCGCAGGCCTGGGCGGCCGGCTCGGTCTTCATGCTGCTGGAGGCCTGCCTGGGCCTGAGCATCGACGGCTGGAACGAGCGCATCCGGCTGGACAAGCCGATCCTGCCCGACGGCGTCGACCGCCTGACCCTGACCGGCCTGGCGGTAGGCCGCCGGATCGTCGACCTGACGCTCAGCCGCGCCGGCGACGACCGCGGCCCCCTGAAGGTCCACTGCTCCGATCCGGACGTGCTCGACCTGGGCTGACGCCGGCGCCGCTTGCCGGCTGCGTCCCGATCCAAAACCATAACGTGATCGATTCCTGGAGTTAGAGCGGGTTGCGGGCGGAAAACCGCTTCGCACTTTTCCTCAACCCGCTCTAGATATCGCCGATAACATAGCGGGAACGCCCAATGACATCGGCCAAGCTGCGCTTCGGCGCCTTCATCGCCCCCTTCCATTCGCTGGACGAGAACCCGACGCTCGCCATCGAGCGCGACCTGGACCTGGTCCAGCTGATGGACAAGCTGGGCTACGAGGAGGCCTGGATCGGCGAACACCACTCGGCCGGCTTCGAGATCATCGCCAGTCCGGAGGTGTTCATCGCCGCCGCCGCCGAGCGCACCAGGCACATCCGCCTGGGCACCGGCGTCTCGTCCCTGCCCTACCACCACCCGCTGATGCTGGCCGACCGCATCAACCAGCTCGACCACATGACCCGCGGCCGCGCCATGTTCGGCGTCGGCCCCGGCGCGTTGCCGTCCGACGCGATCATGATGGGCATCCAGCCGATCAAGCAGCGCGACATGATGGACGAGGCGCTGGAGGTGATCGTGCGCCTGCTGAAAGGCGAGACCGTCTCGGCGAAGACCGATTGGTTCGAGCTGAACGAAGCGCGGCTGCAGCTGACGCCGTTCAGCCGCCCGCACATCGAGATCGCGGTCGCCAGCCAGGTCTCGCCCACCGGCGCGCGGGCGGCGGGCAAGCACGGGGTGGGGCTGCTCTCGATCGGCGCGACCTCGGCCGGCGGCTTCAATGCGCTGGCCTCCAACTGGGCGATCGCCGAGGAGCAGGCCAAGGAGCACGGCCAGACCGTCGACCGCGACGCCTGGCGGCTGGTCGGCCCGATGCACGTGGCCGAGACCCGCGAGAAGGCGCGCGAGAACGTCCGCTTCGGCCTGCACAAATGGATCGCCTATTTCCGCGACGTGGCCGCCCTGCCGCTGGTCGGCGAAGGCGACGCCGATCCCATCGACATGATGATCGAGTCCGGCCTGGCGGTGATCGGCACGCCCGAAGACGCCATCGCCCAGCTCGAACGGCTGCACAGCCAGTCCGGCGGCTTCGGCTGCTTCCTGCAGATGGCGCACAACTGGGCCGACTGGGCCCAGACCCAGCGCTCCTACGAGCTGATCGCCCGCCACGTGGCGCCGAAGTTCCAGGGCTCGAATGTGAACCGCGACCTGTCCTATGAGCGTGTCGGCGCCACCCGCGAAGGCGCCATGAACCAGGCCCGCGCGGCGGTGGGCGCCAGCATCTTCAAGCACGTCGCCGAAAAGGGCGCGGACAACATCCGCCCCGAAATCCTCGAAGTCATGGGCATGACCAAAAAGCCGGACTGACACCTCTCCCATAGGGAGAGTGAGGGCCCCAGAGCGAAGGGAATGGGAGGGTGAGGGGCTACGGCCTCTCAGATTCAAACTCCAATTCACCGTACACGGAAAGTCTGCTGCGCCAGTTCGGCGAGGTCGTAACCCCTCATCCTCCCACGCGCCTGCGCGCGGGCCCCTCCTTCTCCCTTTGGGAGAAGTCTGGAACGAGTGGCCTGGCCTACGCTTTCTTGCCGAAGCCGGCGATGCGCGCTTCCATGTCGGGGCCGCGGCCGGCGCCGCGGAACACCTCGTGCGCCAGGCCGGCCTCCAGGGTCAGGCCGTCGGTGTCGACCAGCAGCCGCTTGTTGGCGCGGTGACTGAACCAGGAATTGGCCAGGATGGTCTTGGCCAGGCTCGCCAGCTGGGCGTCGAACACCTCGTCGGCCACGCACATATTGGCCAGGCCCATGGCTTGCGCCTGCACCCCTGAATAGGTCTGGCAGGTGAACATCATCTCGCGCGCCTTGTAGGTCCCGACCCGTCGCGGCAGGCGCTGGCTGAGGCCCCAGACCGGGGTCAGGGCCCAGCGCGCATGGGTGTCGGCGAACTTGGCGTTCGCCGA
>DASYAQ010000118.1:0-2375 GCA_036501225.1 Caulobacteraceae bacterium
CCAGCTCGACTTCCTGCGCTTTCCGCTTGGCGGCCTGCCCAAGCCGGTCGTGCGCCAGGTCGCCGCCGGGCTTGGCCTGGCCGTGGCCGACAAGCCGGACAGCCAGGACATCTGTTTCGTGCCGGAAGGCCGCTACACCACCGTGATCGACCGGCTGCGCCCGCAAGGCGCGGCGGCGGGCGAGATCGTGCATGTCGACGGCCGCGTGCTCGGCCGCCACGAGGGCGTCAGCCGCTACACCGTCGGCCAGAGGCGCGGCCTGAACGTCGCCATCGGCGATCCGCTGTTCGTGGTTCGCCTGGACCCGGCCGCGCGCCAGGTCGTCGTCGGCCCGCGCGAAGCCTTGCTGACCGCGTCCCTGAGCCTGAAGGAAATCAACTGGTTGGGCGACGAGCCGACCATCGAGGCGGCGACGGGGCGGCCTGTCCTCGCCCGCGTCCGCTCGACCCGTGACCCGGCGCCGGCGCGGCTGGCCGTGGCCGACGGCGAGACGAGGGTGGTCTTCGATACGCCGGAAGAAGGCGTCGCGCCCGGCCAGGCCTGCGTGCTCTATGACGCGGCCGCGCCCTCGCGCGTGCTGGGCGGCGGCTTCATCGCCGCGACCGTCCAGGCCGGCTGAGCGCCGGTCCGGCGCCTAAGAAAGGGCCAAGGCCGGCGCCGCGCGGGTGCGAAGCGCCGCAAACCTTGTGAATACGGCCCATTGGTCGCTAGGACGGGTGGGGCGGCCGAGTTTCGCCTGCTTATACCGAGGAGATCGCCCTGTCGGTCACCGCCGCCCTGCATCATGTGACCCGCTACCGCTATGACCGGCTGGTCGAGCTGGGGCCGCAGGTGGTGCGCTTAAGGCCGGCGCCACACTGCCGCACGCGCATCCCGAGCTATTCGCTGACGGTCACGCCGGCCAACCACTTCGTCAACTGGCAGCAGGACCCGCACGGCAACTGGCTGGCGCGGCTGGTCTTTCCGGAGCGGACGACGGAGTTCAGCGTCACGGTCGACCTGACCGCCGAGATCTCGGTGATCAATCCCTTCGACTTCTTCATCGAGCCCTATGCCGAGCTTCTGCCCTTCAGCTATGCCGATGACCTGAGCGGCGACCTGGCCGCCTATCGCCAGGTCGATGACGACGGTCCGCTGCTGGACGCCACCCTCGCGGCCTTGGCGCCGCACGGCGAGCGGACGATCGACTTCCTGGTCGGGCTGAATGCCCAGGTCCAGCAAAGGGTCGCCTATGTGGTGCGCATGGAGCCGGGCGTGCAGACCCCCGACGAGACCCTGGCGCTGGGCTCGGGCTCGTGCCGCGACAGCGCCTGGCTGTTGGTGCAGATGCTGCGCAAGCTTGGCCTCGCCGCCCGCTTCGTCTCCGGCTACCTGATCCAGCTCAAGGCCGACATCGATCCGGTCGATGGGGCGCAAGGCACGCAGGTCGACTTCACCGACCTGCACGCCTGGGCCGAGGTCTATATCCCGGGCGCCGGCTGGATCGGCTTCGACGCCACCTCGGGCCTGTTGTGCGGCGAGGGGCATCTGCCGTTGGCCGCCTCGCCGCACTATCGCAACTCCGCGGCGATCACCGGCGTGGTCAGCCCGGCCCAGACCACGTTCGAGTTCGAGATGACCGTCCAGAGGCTGGTGGACGAGATCCGCATCACCAAGCCGTTCGAGGATCCGGACTGGGCGGCGCTCGACCGGCTGGGACGGCGCATCGAGACCCAGCTGCAGACCGGCGACGTGCGCCTGACCATGGGCGGCGAGCCGACCTTCGTCTCCATCGACGATTTCGAGGCGGCCGAGTGGAATACCGACGCCTCCGGCCCGACCAAGCCGGTGATCGCCGGCCAGCTGATCGACCGGCTGCGCACCCGGTTCGGGCGCGGCGGCCTGCTGCATTTCGGCCAGGGCAAATGGTATCCGGGCGAGCCCCTGCCGCGCTGGGCGCTGGGGCTGTTCTGGCGGCGCGATGGCCAGCCGGTCTGGCGCGGCGCGGACGGCGGGGCGTCGAAGCAAACCGCGACGGCGGCCGAGGCGCACGCCCTGATCCAGCGCCTGGCGCTCCGGCTGGGCGTCGATCCGGCGCATGTGTTGCCGGCGCGCGAGGACCCGCTGCACGCCATCAAGGCCGAGGGCGACCTGCCGGCGGACGTCAGGCTGAGCGACGAGGCCATCGACGACGAAGACGCCCGCGACACCCTGCGCCGCGCCATGACCGGCGGGCTGTCCAAGCCGGTGGGTTACGTCCTGCCGCTGCGCCGGCCGCTGGCCAAGGCCGAAGGGACGGGCTGGCTGAGCGAGGCCTGGCGGTTCAAGCGCAAGGCGCTCTTTTTGGCGCCGGGCGATTCGCCGATGGGCCTGCGCCTGCCGCTGGGCGCCCTGCC
>DASYAQ010000119.1:0-3439 GCA_036501225.1 Caulobacteraceae bacterium
TGCAACATCTACACCGACGTGGACGGGGTCTACACCACCGATCCGCGCATCGAGGAGCGCGCGCGGCGGCTGGAGCGGATAAGCTACGAAGAGATGCTGGAAATGGCGTCGCTGGGCGCAAAGGTGCTGCAGAGCCGTTCCGTCGAACTTGCCATGGCGCAGCGGGTGCCGCTTAGGGTGCTCTCCAGCTTCGTCGAGCCCGGCGGAGACCAGGGTCAGGGCACCATCGTCTGCGACGAGGAGGAGATCGTGGAAAAACGCATCGTCAGCGGGGTCGCCTACAGCCGCGACGAGGCCAAGATCAGCCTCTTCGGCCTTCCCGACCATCCGGGCGTCTCCTCGCAGATCTTCTCGCGCCTGGCCGACGCCAATCTCAACGTCGACATGATCGTCCAGTCGCGCGCCCGCCACGGCGATTCCGCCAATATGGAGTTCACCGTCGGCAAACGCGACGCCGCGCGCGCCATCGAGATCGTCCGCGCCGCGCAAGGCGAGATCGGCTTCGAGGACATGGCGGTGAACGAGGACGTGTCCAAGATCTCGGTGATCGGGGTTGGCATGCGCAGCCATGCAGGGGTCGCCAAGACCATGTTCGGCGCGCTCGCCGAGCGCGGCGTCAACATCCAGGTGATCTCGACCTCGGAGATCAAGATCAGCGTGCTGATCGACGCCGCCTATACCGAGCTGGCTGTGCGCGCGCTGCATGCGGCCTATGGGCTGGACCAGATCTAGGCGGCTGGTTTCGGCGCGCTCGAGGCCGGCGCCGCCGCGGCTGGATTCGCCGTTCCGCGAGGCGGCGCCAGCGCGTTGGCGCTGGCGGGAAAGACCGCCGTCCCGGCGACGATGTACCAGGTGATGAAGAGGGCGCAGATGAAGGCGCCCGCCGCATAGTCGCCGGTGCGCCGATAGGTGAAGGCGGCGATGATCCCGATCACCGCCAAGAGCGGCACGAACTGGAAGGCGATGATGGTGTTGAGCGGCTCGCCCGGGGTCAGCAACAGCCCGGTCGCGCGCATGTTCAGGTATTGCGCCGCCAGCATCAGGAAGAAGCCCAGCCCCATGGCCAGCGCGCCGAAGATCAGCGCCGCCGCCTCGCTCTCGCCCTTGACCGGCAGGCTGGCGCAGAAGCCGCGCAGCGACAGCAGGAAGAAGACGGTGAAGAACGGCAGATAGATGACGAAATACGCGAAGTGGCGGGCGTCGAAGGGCTTGAGGCCAAGGACCCAGAAGCGGAAATCCACCTTGAACAGCAGGTCGACGACGACCAGCGCCAGATAGCCAACGCCGACGCTGGCCATGGCGGCGCCCCAGGCTTCGGACCAGCGCGGCGCGAAGGCCGGCTTGCCGCTGCGCAGCACAAACGACAGCAGCCAGCCGATCAGGCCGGTCAGCATCGCCCAGACCGCCAGCTGGTTGGTGATCTGTTCGGAAAAGGTGGTCAGGCCGAAGGGCAGGCTATGGGTCAGGGCGAAGGGGGCGAAGAAGACGGCCGGTGCGATCTTCATCAGCGGGTAGAAGCTGAGCGCCGGCAGGGCGGTGGTGACGACGAAGGCCAGCCACCAGCGGGGCCCGCGGTGGTTCGCGGCCGGCTGCGGCGCCTGGGCCAGCGTCGTAAACAACCGCGACGGAACCACGGCCTTGAAGGTCCCCAGCATCAGCACGACGCAGCCGATGAAGCCGATCAGGGTGCCGATCTCCTTGCCGAACCAGATCTGCTCGCCCGGCGGTTTCGGCGCCGCCGCGCCCTGCAAGGTCCGCTGGAACCAGTCCACCGCCGCAGCCACGCCGGCCGCGCTGAAATGCTCCTGCGGGTGGTCGATCGGCGGATTGACCAGCATCCGCGCCGTCCCCGCGCCGATGTCGCCATAGAGCCGGCCGGGGACGACGGGGGCCGTGGTCCCGAACATCTTCATCAGCCGCACCGAGCGGCCCGTGTCCGAGCCCTTGGCCACCTGCCACATCAGCGGCGCGAACTCGTCATACTGGCCCATCACCACTTCGAGATTGTGCGGAAAGGTCGTCGAGCCCTCGCCGGGCTGGCCGAGCACGCCGGTGGTCGAGCCCTCCAGCACGATCGACCTGTAGCCGTCGGGATAGGCCAGGGCCGCGTTGACCACCGGCGCGCCGCCCAGGCTGTGGCCCTCGAGGCCGATGTTGGATTTGTCGACGAAGGGCAGGGCGCGCAGATAGCCGAGCGCCGCCGGGCCGCCGAAGCCCTGCTCGCCGAGCGCGGCCCCGGAAAACCCATGGCCGCTCATGTCCATGGCCATGACCACGAAGCCGCGCCTGGCCAGTTCGATGGCGAACGGGCTCTGCATCTCGCGGGTGTTGATGAACCCGTGGCTGACCAGAACCGCCGGGGCCGGATGCTGCGCCGTCGCCGTAGCCGGCACATAGAGCAGGGCGGAAAACTGGGTCGCGCCCTGGCCGGGAAACCGGATGTCCTGGATCTTCACCCCGCCCGAGGTCTGCACCAGGCTGGCGATCAGGCCGCCGGCCAGCACCAGCAGCCAGCCCAGCGCGAACAATCCCCACCGCCGGCCCATTCACGCCCTCCCCAGGTCGTTGGTCTTGCCCGAATGTTTGAGGGCCGGTGCGAATGGCGTCCAGCGGAAACCATTGAGCTCGATTGCGGGGTTGCTGAAAAGCCGGGCGCTTTCGCAATTCGGCGTGTGAACGTGTCGGCCAAATTGCCGCTTCGTCGCCATTCCGTTAGGTAGGCCTGATAGGGAGACGCCCGGAATAGGGGAGATCAGCGCCGCATGCCCATGCCGGGGCCGGCCATACGCGGACCGCGCAGCCTGCTTCGGCAGATTCGCGAAGCCATGGAAAGCGGCGGGCCGGTCCAGGCCCGGCTGGACATGGCCGTGCGCACGATCGCGCGCTCGATGGTCGCCGAGGTCTGCTCGCTCTATCTGCGGCGGGGATCCGGCGACCTCGAACTGTTCGCCACCGAGGGCCTGAGCCGCGAGGCCGTGCACGTCACCCGGCTCGGCCCCGGCATCGGGCTGGTCGGCGAAATCGTCAAGCTCGGCCGGCCGCTCAACCTGTCGGACGCCCCCAACCATCCGGCCTTCTCCTACCGGCCGGAAACCGGCGAGGACCCCTACCACGCCTTCCTCGGCGTGCCGCTGCTGCGCGGCGGCCGCGCCATCGGCGTGCTGGTGGTGCAGAACCGCACCGAGCGCGTCTATGCCGACGACGAGGTCGAAGATCTGCAGATCATCGCCATGGTGCTGGCCGAGATGGTGGCCGGCGGCGAACGGCTGGCCGAAGGCGCGCTGAAGGACGTCGAGATCGCCCCGCACAAGCCGGAGCGGCTGAGGGGCGTCCGCTTCGCCGAGGGGTTGGCCTACGGGGTCGCGGTGCTGCACGAGGCGCCGGTGCCGCGCGAACAGCTGCTCTCCGAAGACGCCACCGCCGAGGAAGCCCGGCTGAA
>DASYAQ010000120.1:0-2414 GCA_036501225.1 Caulobacteraceae bacterium
GAAGATGATCGAGCCGTTGACCACGATGTTGGTGTTCGGCCCATAGATCACGAACAGGTTGGGGAAGTTGGGGATGGTCATGCCCAGATAGGCGCGCGCGTCGCCGTCCCACTGCTCGTGCAGTTCGGTCCCGCCCTTGCCATAGACCTTCAGGGTCTTGAGGAAGTCGGAGGCGGTAAAGCCGGTGCCGTAGATGATGACATCGACCTCGTGCAACACGCCGTCGGCGGTGACGACGCCCTTCGGCGTGATCTCCTTGATCGGCTCGGTGACCAGCTCGACGTTCGGCCGGCGCAGCGCCGCGATCCAGACGCCGTTGTCGCGCACCGAGCGTTTGCCGCCGATCGGGTATTGCGGAATGATCTTTTCCAGGAGCCCCGGCGCGCCTTCGGTCTGCGGCCGGATCGCCTCGATCAGCATGGCGCGCATGCCGGCGTTGAAGTCGCTGACGGCGTTGTCGGGGCCTTTGTAGTTCGGGTCGGCCTTGACGCCCTCATAGAGGCCGTCGGTCAGCATCCAGAACAGCCAGAACCGGTACCATTTCTCGTAATAGGGTACGTGCTCCAGGAGCCAGCGTTCGCCGGCGGTGACCTTGAAATGATAGTCGGGCGTCGGGCCGAGCCAGGGCGGCGTGCGCTGGAAGACGGTGAGGTGTTCGACGTCCGGCGCGATCGCCGGCACGAACTGGAAGGCGCTGGCGCCGGTGCCGATGCAGGCGACGCGCTTGCCCTTCAGGTCGACGTCATGGCGCCAGCGGGCGGAGTGGAACGCCTCGCCGGCGAAGCTGTCGCGGCCGGGAATGTCGGGCAGGCGCGGCTGGTTCAGCTGGCCGACGGCGCTGATCACCGCGTTGGCGACCAGGGTCTCTTCGCTCCCATCGGATCTGCGGATCTTCACGCGCCACAGCTTGGCCGCCTCGTCGAAGCGGGCCTCTACCACCTGGGTGTTGAAGCGGATGTGCGGGCGCAGATTGTGCTTGTCGGCGCAGGACTTGAAATAGTCGCGCAGCACCGGCTGGGTCGAAAAGTGCATCGGCCATTCATGGTTCGGCTCGAACGAATAGGAATAGAGGTGGCTGGGATTGTCGACCCGGCAGCCGGGATAGGTGTTCTCCAGCCAGGTGCCGCCGACGTCGGCGTTCTTCTCGATCACCTCGAAGCCGACGCCCGCCTGCTGCAAGCGGATGGCCGAGAGCAGCCCCGACATGCCGGCGCCGATGATCAGCACCTTCATCCTGGCGGCGGCCGATTTCAGCACCGGGGTGTCCCAGTGCGGACGCTTCTGATCGACGCCGTCGACCGCCAGCTCCTCCATCATCATGCCCATGTAGCGCTCGGGCACCTCGCCGCCGACGATGAAGTCCATCATCCGGCGCACGGTCCTGGCCGCGGGCGGCGGCGGCAGTTTGCCGTCGCCGGCCAGCCAGGCCTTGATCGCCGCCCTGGCCAGGCCGCGGACGCGCGCCTGCTTGTCCGGGGTCAGCCCGCCCAGCCGGCCATCGGCGAAGAAGTCGTAGGCCGGCTTCATGTCGTCGGAGAGCAGGCTGGCGTCGCCGGTCAGATGCACCAGCGACATCATCAGCGACGGCAGATGCGCGTCAGCCAGGGCTGCGTCGATCCTTGCGTCGGACTGGGGTTTGGTTTCGGTGAGCATGCGGGCCGCCGTTTCGGTGGGTTGGGCGCTGGATCTGGTGATCGGCGATCACCTTCGCACCACGTCTTTCGCCGGTCAATTTCGTCAAGTCTTGCGCCGCCCGCCGTTTGGCGGGAAGGGTTTGCGCAATCGAGATTGCAAAAGGAGGAGATTTCCATGAGCGAAGCCAAGATCAATCCGAATGGCCCATTGAAGGGCCGCACGGCCATCGTCACCGGCGCCAGCCGCGGCATCGGCGAGGCCGTCGCCGCCCGCCTGGCCATGGAGGGCGCGCGCGTCGTCGCCTCGGCGCGCACCGCCGAGGACGGCGAGAGCCGGCTGCCCGGCACACTCACCGAGACGGTCGCGCGCATCAAAAAGGCCGGCGGCGAAGCCCGCTTCATCAAGGCCGATCTGGCGCAGGGCTCCGAGCGCGAACGGCTGATCGAGGAGACGGTGGCCGCCTACGGGCCGGTCGACATTCTCGTGAACAACGCCGCCATCACCTACTTCATCCCGGTCGAGGACTTCCCGGAAAAGCGCTTCAAGCTGATGATGGAGGTGCAGGTCTATGCGCCCTTCCATCTGTCGCAACTGGTGCTGCCGTCGATGCGCGAGCGGCGTCAGGGCTGGATCGTCAGCATCTCGTCCGGCGCGGCCTTCCATCCCAAACAGCCCTATGGCCCCGGCCGCGGCGGCACGGTCTACGGCATGTGCAAGGCGGCGCTGGAGCGGTTCACCACCGGCCTGGCCTCGGAGGTCTATGGCGACAACATCGCCGT
>DASYAQ010000121.1:0-3630 GCA_036501225.1 Caulobacteraceae bacterium
CAAGGGGCTCGGCACCGAGAACATGGCGCCGCACAACCTGGCCTACAGCGTCATCGGCGCCTCCCTGCTCTGGGTGGGCTGGTTCGGGTTCAACGCCGGGTCGGCGGTCGAGTCCCACGACGGCCAAGCCGGCATGGCGGCCGCGGCGACGCAAATCGCTACCGCGGCGGCGGCCCTGGCCTGGATGGCCTGCGAATGGATCATCGCCAAGAAGCCTTCGGTCCTCGGCATGGTCTCCGGCGCGGTCGCCGGCCTGGTGGCCATCACCCCGGCCTCGGGCTTCGTCGATCCGACCGGCGCGCTGATCATCGGCGTCGGCGTCGGCATCGTCTGCTACGTCGCCTCGGTGCACGTGAAGCATTGGCTCGGCTTCTACGACGACGCGCTCGACTGCTGGGGCGTGCTCGGGATCGGCGGGGCCTTCGGCGCCATCATGACCGGCGTGCTGGCCAAGAACTCGATCAACAGCCTGGCGCACGGTTGGATCTATGACCACAACCCGCACCAGATGATCCTGCAGCTCGAGGACGTCGGCGCCACCTTCTTCTACTGCGGGATCATGACCTTCGTCATCCTGCTGGTGCTCAAGTACACCATCGGCATCCGGGTGTCGGAAGAGGTCGAGGTCGAGGGTCTCGACATCAACCTCCACGGCGAAGTGGTGCAAGCCTAAGCGTAGCGTACCGGGGCTCGCCTTCGGGCGGGCCCCGTCTTCCTCCTCGATTGAGATGCGTACTGGCGGGGTCCCTCGGGGCCCCGCTTTTTCGTGTTGGGTCATTGGGGACACGTACGACCTCCAGCGGCCTCGAATTGCTGGCGAAGCGTGGGATAGTCGTACGTGTCGCCAATTAACCGAGGCGGCAGGGGCGGATCCACCAGGCCGGATGCGCCGCCGCCAGGCGCGCCGCCAGGGCCTTGGCCGCCGCGGCGTCTTCGCAGAGGGCGAAGCTGGTCGCGCCAGAGCCGGACATGCGGGCGGCGAGGGTTTGCGGGGCGGCGCGGAGCGCCTGCAGAACCTCGCCGATCGCCGGCGTCAGGCTGAGCGCCGGCCCTTCCAGGTCGTTGCGGGTGCGGGCGATCAGGTCGGCGACCTCGCGCGGTGCCTCGAAGGCGGCCGGCATGGACGGGCAAGCGGCGGCCCGCGGCGCGCCGGCGTCGTAGGCGCGGAAGACCGGGCCGGTCGGCGACTCCACGCCTGGGTTGGCCAGCACCGCGTGCAGCTCGGGCAGGCGCGGGGCCGGCGAGAGCCGCTCGCCGCGGCCCGTGGCGATCACCGCGCGGCTTTGCAAGCAGGCGGCGACATCGGCGCCCAGCGTCGCGGCGATGGCCAACAGCTCAGCGTCGGAACGCGGGCGCGGCAGGCGCGGATTGAGCAGCCGCAAGGTCGCCGCCGCGTCGGCCGAGCCGCCGCCGACCCCGGCCGCCAGCGGCAGCGCCTTCTCAAGCAGCAGATCCGTCGCCAGACCCGGCGAGAGCGCTTCGCGGGCGCGGGCGACCAGGTTGTCCGCGCCGTCGGAAAGGCCGGCCGCGAACGGCCCTTCGATGCTCAGCCGGCCCGAGGCGCCCTCGCCCAGGCGCAAGACATCGCCGATGTCGGCGAAGACGAACAGGCTGGCGATCGGGTGATAGCCATCCTCAGCCTTCGACCCGACGTGCAGGAAGAGGTTGACCTTGGCCGCGGCGAAGGCCCTGGCCTCCGGCGCGGGCGGCGTCATCGCTCGGCGACGGCCGGTCGCGGCGCGGCGTCGAGGCCGAACTTCAGCTTGGCCTCGACCTGGGCGCGCAGCTTGTCGCTGGGCTGCATGATCAAGACCTGGGTCCACTGGAAGCGCGCTTCGGTGCGCCGGCCGTCGCGCCAATAGGCGTCGCCGAGATGGTCGTTGATGTCCGGATCGGCCGGCTCGAGCTCGGCCGCCCGTTCCAACTGCTCGACCGCCTGCGGGTACTGGCCGAGTCGATAATAGGCCCAGCCCAGGGAATCGACGATGGCGCCGGAGTCGGGCTTGGCCGCCACCGCGCGTTCGATCATGGCCTTGGCCCCGCTCAGGTCGACGCCGCGATCGACCCAGGAATAACCGAGATAGTTCAGCACCTCGGGCTGGTCGGGGCTGAGCGCCAGCGCCTGTTTCAGGTCGCGCTCGGCGCCGTCCCAGTCGCCGGCCTGATCCCGCGCCACGCCGCGCATATAGTAGAGGTTCCAGCTCGCCTTCGGCCCCGCCTCGATGATCAGTTTGTCCAGCACCTGGGCGGATTCGGCGTAGCGGTCGTTCAGCCGCAAGGCGTCGGCGAGCAGCGACATCGCGTCGGGATCGTCCGGCGCGGCCTTGGCGGTCTCCTGCGCCAGCTTCAGTTCGATCGGCGCGTCGCTGGGCTGGTCATAGCTGCCGATCAGCCGCTCACGGGCGCTGACATAGCTGGGCGAGCCGGGCTGCGGGTGGGCGTAGGCGTCGCGGGCGGCCTCGATCTGGCCGCCGGCGGTCAGCGTGTCGCCGACCAAGAGCCAGGCCTCGTCGCGCTTGGGATCCAGCCTGAGCACCAGGCGGAGATAGACCAGGCCGAGCTGCGGCTGTTTTTCCGCCAGCAACAGCGCCGCCGGCGCCAAGAGCGCGCGGCCGGCGCCCTCGGCGAAGCTGGGCGCGGGCGGCGGCGACCGCCCGGCCTTGGCGTGGGCGAGCGCGTCCTGGACCAGGCCGTTATTGGCGTCGCCCTTCAGCGCCGCCTGGTAGAGATTGATCGCGGTCGCGGTATGGCCGTGGCGCTGCAGGAACTCGCCGTAGGCCGTGGTGTAGAGCCCGGCGCCGTCGCTCTGCGCCAGCAGCTTGCCGAAAACCTGGCTGGCCTGGCCGATCTGGTCGCGACGTTCGTAGAGCAGCGCCTGGTCCAAAAGCGAGACCTGGGCGACCAGGTGGTCGTCGCCGGGGTCCGGCGCGGCCAGCGCGGTCTTCCAGTCACCGGCGGCGGCCGCCGCCCAGGGCAGCAAAAGCCGGGTCGCCGCGTCGTTGGACGGCGACAGCGGCGGGGTATTGAGCAGGGTCTCCGCCTCGCGACCATGGTTTTCCGCCAGCGCCTCGACCGCCCGGGTCAGCCGGCCAAGCCGCTGTTCGCTGACCGAGCCGTCATCGGGACCGGGCGCCGCGGCGGCGGCGCGGGGAATGTCGCCGGCCACCAGGGCGGCGACGAAGGCGTGGATCTTGATGGAGCTGGTATCGGTGTCCTGCCGCGCGGCCTGGGCGAAGAAGCCGGCCGCCTCGTCGCCGTGGCCCTGGTCCAGCGCCGCCTGGCCGGCCAGATAGAGGCCGAAGGTCGAGGCCTGGTCGCCCGGCGTCTCGAACGGCTCGCTGGCGCGCAATCCGGCCGACGGCGACGTGGTGGTGGTGCAGGCGCCGAGCGCGGCGAGCGACAGAAGAACGGCGAGGCTGCGGACTGGAGGCATGGCTCAAACCCTTGGCTCCGAAATGTGGCGCCGGCAAGGGCTTGGCCGGTCGGCCGCTACATGTTCGGATAGTTTGGACCGCCGCCGCCTTCCGGCGTGGTCCAGACGATATTCTGCGACGGATCCTTAATGTCGCATGTCTTGCAGTGCACGCAGTTCTGCGCGTTGATCTGGAAGCGCGGATTGGCGCCCGCCTC
>DASYAQ010000122.1:0-8133 GCA_036501225.1 Caulobacteraceae bacterium
TTCACCTCGTATTCCGCCCCGCGATAGATCTCGGTCTTGCCCTTCTGGCGGCCATAGCCGCGCACCTCGGTGACGGTCAGGCCGGAGGCCCCGGCCTCGGTCACGGCCTCGAGGACAGCGTCGAGACGGCTCGGCTTGACGACGGCGGTGATCATTTTCATCGAACTGAGCCTCCTTGAAGTCTGGCGCCGCGAAAACCCCAGGCTAGGGCCTCGCTTCAAGGCATCCAAGCCTTCATCGGTGTTTGCGCGCGATCGCCGACGGATTCGGCATCTTTCTGGCCGGTTGCGGCGCCAGCACGCCAGGCACGAAGACCCTGGCCGGGGCGCGTCGGCCCTTCGGCTTGACCGCGAAGGTCTGTTTTACCGCCTCCAGCATGATCAGGCCGGAAAAGGCGGGCCACAGCCGCTGGCCGGCCTGTTCGAACCCGTCCGCCCAGCCGGCCGTCCATTGCAGCGGCGGGGCGAACAGCGCCCGCGACCAGGCCACCGGCTCCAGCTGGGCGTCGCGCACCAGCTTTTCCAGCTGGCCGCGGGTGAAGGGCGCGCCGTGGCCGAGCGGCGTCGACTCGGCATTGCACCAGACGCCGCGGCGATTGGCCGCCGCCACGATCACCCGTCCGGCCGGCGCCAGCACCCGCCAGACCTCGCGCATCAGCTCCAGGGGGTTCTCGGCCTCTTCCAGGGCGTGGATGACCAGGATGCGGTCGAACAGGGCGTTGGGAAAGGGCAGCGCGCCTTCCTCGGCCAGGCAGGCCAGCACCGCGCCGGTCGCCGGCCAGACCTCGACGCCCTGCTGCGCGGGCATGGCCGCTACGGTCCGCCGCGCGGGGCCACGGAACATCTCCAGATAGGGGGTGGCGTAGCCAAGTCCCATGACATCCAGGGCGCCCGCGTCGCCCCAGGCCTCGACCAGCTTGCGCCCGACCACGCCGCGCGCCGCCTGGCCAAGCCGGCTCGCATAGAAGTCACGAAGCTCTAGAACGTCTCGGCGCATCGGCTCGAAAATGGGCTATGTTGACGGCGGCGGCCCGGTGCGGACCGTCTTGATGTACGGAAAGGACTTAGAGATGCCGCTGACCGTCCGCCAGTTTCCCTGCCTTTCCGACAATTACGGCTTTCTCGCCCGCGACGAGGCGACCGGCAAGACAGCTTGCATCGATACGCCCGAAGCGGCGGCCATCCTGCGCGAACTCGACCTGCTCGGCTGGAGCCTGGATCTGATCCTCAACACCCACTGGCACCCCGACCACGCCGGCGGCAACGGCGAGATCAAGGCCGCGACCGGCGCGACCATCATAGCCCCGCCCGAGGTGGAGCGAATCTCGCCGATCGACCGCAAGGTCGGCCACGGCGACGTGGTCGAGCTGGGCGAGACCCGGTTCGAGGTGATTGACACCGGCGGCCACACGCTCGGCCACATCACCTATTTCGACGCCGCCGACCAGATCGCCTTCGTCGGCGACACCATGTTCGCGCTGGGCTGCGGCCGGTTGTTCGAAGGCACGGCCGAGCAGATGTGGGCCAGCCTGTCACGGCTGGCGGCCCTGCCCGGCGAGACGGCGGTCTATTGCGCCCATGAATACACCGCTTCGAACGCCCGCTTCGCGCTCTCTATCGACGACGATCCGGTGCTGAAGGCGCGGGCCGCCGAGGTTTTCGCCGCCCGCGAGCGCGGCGAGCCCACCGTGCCGACCACCATCGCGCGCGAGATCGCCACCAACCCGTTCCTCAAGGCCGGCGGCGCCAAGCGATTCGGCGAGGTGCGCGCGGCCAAGGACGCCTTCCGCGGCTGATGGGCGGCCCGGTCACCTATCTCTGGATCGCGTTGGGCAGCGCCCTGGGCGGGGCGGCGCGCTACGGCGCCTCCAGCCTGATCGCCACCAGCTTCGGCCAGACCTTTCCCTGGGGCACGCTGCTGGTGAACATCTCAGGCTCGTTCATCATCGGTTTCTTCGCGACGCTGACGGGCCCGGATGGGCGGATGCTGGTCGCCGCGGATATCCGCCAGTTCGTCATGATCGGCCTCTGCGGCGGCTACACGACTTTCTCCTCGTTCAGCCTGCAGACGCTGAACCTGGTGCAGGAGGGTGATATCCTGCGCGCGGGCGCGAACATCGGCGGATCGGTGGTCTTGTGCCTGGTCGCGGTCTGGCTCGGCTATGTCGCCGCCGCGGCCCTGAACGTCGTGAGAGGGGGCTGACCATGCAGGCGCCGCAAGAGGCCATGCTGCTCAGAATCTATACCGAGGAAGGCAAGCGCGACGGGGACGGACCGTTGTACGAACACATCGTCATGAAGGCGCGCGCGGCCAGGCTCGCCGGGGCGACCGTCTTGCGTGGGCCGATGGGCTACGGACAGACCGCCGTCCTGCATACCGCCAAGATCCTCGATCTGTCGGCCAAGCTGCCGCTGGTGATCGAGATCGTCGATGCGGAGGACAAGATCAGGGCCTTTCTCGCCGGGCTGGGCGATTTGCCCGACCTTGGTCTGGTCACGCTGGAAAAGGTCGAGGTGGTCCACTACGGCGGCAAGGCGGGCCGTTAGGGCGGCGCGCTACTGCCCCAGGGCCAACTCGATCCGCCGCGAGGAGGGTCGGCCGGCGATGTCGCCCAGCGGGGCGCCCGGCCTGGGCGCGACCACCACCTGCAGCACGCCGTTGACCAGGGCCGCCGAGGCCCGGCGGCCGGAGGTCAGCATCACCTTGGCGAGCTTGGCGAGCGAGCGCCTGCCATCGGGCCGGCGCGCGACGCTGATCACCGCCTCGGCCGTCACCCCGGCCGCATCGGCGAGCAGGGCGGCCGACTGCGGGGTCGGGTCCTGGGCCTCGAACAGCACCAGCCGCTGCACGGCGTGGGAGGCGCGCGCGCTGGACTGGGCCAGGCGTTGCAGGAGCGCGCCCGACGACAGCACCGCGATGGGGTGGAGCGGCGGCGCGTCGCCGACCAGGGCCGCCGCCGAGCCGCTCGGATGGGTAACGGTGAACAGGGTCAGCCCGCCCAGCCGCGTCACGCGCAGCATCGTTTCGCCTGCGTCGTTCTTATAGAGGGTGTCGCCGCGCGGCGCGGGCTGGGGCGTGAGCACCCAGATCTCCGAACTGTCCCCGAACCGCAACAGGACCACGGACGAGGAGCGGTCGAGTACGAAGGGCGGATCGTCGTCCTGATCGTCGCGATAGAGGCCGACCGGCGGCGGCTTGGCGTGCTGCCACGGCAGTGGGTGGCCGTTGAAAAGCTCATCACCGAGGTTGAACGGCCCGGCGTGAGCGGTCTGGCCCGCCATCAGCACCGCCGCCCCCCCGGCCAAAGCCACGCTCGCCGCTCTCAAGCCTCGCATGAGTCCTCGGATGCGCTGGGAGTAGGGCGGATTTTGGACGTGATGACGCCGCGAAAATCCGCGGCCGCTCACGGCATATACTGTCCACCGTTGGCGGTCAGGCAGGCGCCGGTAATGAAGGACGCGTCCTCGCGAGCCAGGAAGGCGACGCAGGCGGCGATCTCTTCAGCCTTGCCAAGCCGGCCGACCGGGATGCCGGCGACGATCTGCTGCAGCACGTTTTCCGGAACGGCGCGGACCATTTCGGTGTCGGTATAGCCGGGCGCAACGGCATTGACCGTGATGCCCTTGTTGGCGGTTTCCAGCGCCAGCGCCTTGGTGAAGCCGATGGCCCCGGCCTTGGCCGCGGAATAGTTGGTCTGCCCCATCTGGCCCTTCTGGCCGTTGATCGAGGTGATGTTGATGATGCGGCCGTAACCCCGCTGGCGCATGCCGTCGATGACCTGCCGGCTCATGTTGAACAGGCTGGCGAGGTTGACGAAAATCACCTCGTTCCACTGCTCCGGAGTCATCCGGTGCAGCATGGCGTCGCGGGTGATGCCGGCATTGTTGACCAGCACGTCGATGGGGCCGAGCTCGGCCTCGACCTCGGCGACGGCGCGCTTGCAGCTGTCGAACTCGCCGACATTGCCCCTGACGATCATGACGTCGAATTCCTTGGCGGTGGCCAAGGCGGTCGCCTCGTCGTTGGCGTAGCCGGCCGCGACCTTGAAGCCGTCCGCCTTCAGCCGGGCCACGACGGCGTGGCCGATGCCGCGCGTCCCGCCGGTGACCAACGCCACTCTCGCCATGTTTCCGTCCCCTTGTGACTTTTCTGCATCAGTGCGGCCGAGTCTCTCGAGTGTCCTGTTCGCACTCGATCAATCGCGCTCCACGCACAGTGCAACGCCCATGCCGCCGCCGACGCATAGCGTGGCCAGACCCTTCTTGGAGTCCCTGCGGCCCATTTCGTAGAGCAGGGTGGTCAGGATGCGCGCGCCCGAGGCGCCGATCGGGTGGCCGATGGCGATGGCGCCGCCATTGACGTTGACCATGTCCGGATCGAGGCCGAGTTCGCGCACCACGCTCAGCGACTGGGCGGCGAAGGCCTCGTTGGATTCGATCAGGTCGAGGTCGCCGATCTTCCAGCCGGCCTTTTCCAGAGCCTTGCGGCTGGCGGGGATGGGGCCGGTGCCCATGATTTCGGGATCGACCCCGGCGTGGGCCCAGGAGGCGATGCGGGCGAGCGGCTTCAAACCCCGCCGCTTGGCCTCGTCCTCGCTCATCAACACCATGGCCGCGGCGCCGTCATTGATGCCCGAGGCGTTGGCCGCGGTGACCGTGCCGTCCTTGGAAAAGGCGGGGCGCAGGCCCGCGACGCTTTCCAGGGTCGCGCCAAGGCGGATGTACTCGTCCTTCGACACGATGGTGTCGCCCTTGCGCCCGGAAATGGTCACCGGCGCGATCTCGGCGTCGAAGCGGCCGGAGGTCTGCGCCGCCTCGGCCTTGTTCTGCGAGGCGACGGCGAAACGGTCCTGGTCCTCGCGGGTGATCTGCCAGCGCGCGGCGATGTTCTCGGCCGTCTGGCCCATGTGGTAGCCGTGGAAGGCGTCCCACAGCCCATCCTTGATCATGGTGTCGACGAAGGCCAGGTCGCCCATCTTCTGACCGTTGCGCAGGTTGGCGGCGTGGGGGGCCTGGCTCATGCTCTCCTGGCCGCCGGCGATGACGATGCCGGCGTCGCTTTCGAGGATCTGCTGGGCGCCCAGGGCCACGGCGCGCA
Organism: Caulobacteraceae bacterium; assembly: GCA_036501225.1. GTDB lineage: Bacteria > Pseudomonadota > Alphaproteobacteria > Caulobacterales > Caulobacteraceae > Poindextera. Next base: position 5,098 of record DASYAQ010000122.1, read on the forward strand.
GGCCCGAGCCGCAGAGCTGGTTCAGACTCCAGGCCGGGCTCTCCGCCGGGATTCCGGCGTTCATCGCCGCCTGACGCGCCGGACCCTGGCCGGCGCCGGCCTGCAGCACGTGGCCGAGCACCACCTCCTCGACCTCGGCGGCGCTGATCCCGGCGCGCTCGATGGCGGCCTTGATGGCGATGGCGCCCAGCGCGTGAGCCGGCAGGCTGGCCAGCGCCCCGTTGAAGGCGCCGACCGGCGTCCGGGCGGCGGAGACGATGACGACCTTGCTCATGACAGGACCTCCTGGCGGCGTCCGACGGCCAACCGCCGCGCGGTCGGCCCGGTTTCCCAATCAGGTTTACCAATGCCCCAATGTGAGCGGGGCGTCACCCCAGGCGGTCGCGAATCCTGCGTCAAAACGGACGACTGGCGCTCGCTCTTCGCATCCGCGATACTGCGGCGCCGAAGAGGACGCCTTTCAGAGGGGATCCATGTCCGACGCCGACCAGCCTGGACCCGCGCCTTCGCCTGAAAAGGTGGTGATCAAGAAGTACGCCAACCGCAGGCTCTACAACACCCGCTCGAGCGCCTACGTCACGCTCGAACACCTGTCGGAAATGGTCAAGGAAGGCATCGATTTCGTCGTCTACGACGCCAAGACCGGCGATGACATCACCCGCTCGGTCCTGACCCAGATCATCTTCGACGAGGAAAACCGCGGCCAGAACCTTCTGCCGATTCAGTTCCTGCGCCAGCTGATCCACTTCTATGGCGATTCCATGCAGGCCTTCGTGCCCAGCTATCTGGAGCTGTCGCTGGACAGCTTCACGCGACAGCAGGAACGCATGCGCAGCCAGGTCGCCGCCGCGGTCGGCGGGGTGCCCGGCGCGGGCTTCCTGGAGGACCAGGTGCGGCAGAACCTGGCCCTGTTCGACCGGGCCATGCAGCTCTTCTCGCCCTTCTCCTTCCCGCGGCCCGAGGACGCGCCGGCGGCGCCCGCGACGCCCGCGGCCTCCGACACCTCGCTCGATGAACTCAAGAAGCGCATGGAAGAGATGCAGGCCCAGATCGCCAAGCTGGCCGAGAAGAAATAGCCGCTACCCGTTCTTAACCCGCGCGCGCCGATAGTTTGGCGCCATGACCGAACCCATACGGCCCGTCGATCGGATTTCACGCCCGCGCCGCGTCGGCCGCGCCATGAGCATAGCCGGACGGCGCGCCAGCGATCAGCCGGTGGCGAGGCTGCCGGTCAAAACCGAGCCTGCCGCCGACGAGCCAACCCCGCCGCCACCGGCCGGACCCGCGGCCTTCGCCGCCCAGGTGATGGGCCAGGGCGGCCAGAAGCGCGGCCTGCGCGGCGGTCCCGAGACCCTCGACCACGCCCGCGCCGCCTATCTCGAAACCGAATGGTCCGGCCCCGCCGACCGCCGCCCGCCGCCGGGCCGCATCGCTAAGACGGAGATCTAGCGCGCGACCGGCGCCACGAGGGCTGGAGTTCGCTCAGGCGATGCTGTTTCCAGGCTTGGTTGAACCAAGATCGAGGAGCGTCTGAGTTCGCTTCCGGATCACCTCCACGATCCGGTAAAGGTTCGGGCTGTCGAAGCCGGCGGCTGATATTCCATCGGCCACCCCCTCGACACGCGTCAGGATCAGTTCCGTCAAGGTGGATGCCCGGCGTCGTACGAAGGGCGCGCCGATGCCGATCTCGCGCGCGAAGTCTTCCCAAGTCGCGGGCGTGAACTCTTCCAACCTTGCTCGCTTGCCGACCTTCATGGCGAGCTTCGCGTGAACCTCTGGGTAGGCCGCCGTGCAGAGCAGGTCGTAGAGCGGCGCGAACCCGATCCTCTCGGGCAGATAGAGCAGGCTGTAGTTCTTGCCGTGGGCGTCGGCATTGCCGACGGCGACGTTGAAGATGGCGGCGTCGAGCAGGCGCAGAATCGCCGGAGCCGGCTGGGTGCAGGCGCGCCGGACCAAGTCGAAGCACGTGGCGAATGTCGGCCCGCCCTCCGAGGCGTATTTTTTCTCCGGCGCGATGCCGAGCGCCTGGCAGAAGTCCTCCTGATGTAGCCGACGGATCGCGCCATCGGCCAGAACCGTCCGATCGTATCGCTCCACCAGCAGATATGGGCGATCCCCGGTCCGGCGCGGATCTATCGGCGCGGTCGGCAAGCCGATCGCTGCTGCCAGGCGCATGGCAAGGGCTTCGTTCTCCGTCGTCGTCGGCAAGGTCGGAATCGGTGGTTTCAAGATGTGGGTGCTCGGCTGGCCGGGCGCGGGCAGGGCGATCCGGCCGTTGATCATCACCACCGGGAGCTTCTGCTGGGCGCCTGCCAGCGACAGCCGCACCCCTTCGTCGCCTGCCAGGAACGGGCGGGCCGGCAGGGTGTCGAGAATCGCCAGCAAGCTCTCGTCGCTCAGCGGCTCGGTGGCCGCCACGCCTTTCGGAACAGGCGGAGCCTCTCCTTCCGGCCACAGCGTCAGGGCGCCGGCGACGTCACCCCCGAGTCGCTCGAGCAGACGGAAGTCGTTTGCTTTGGATACACCGAGCGCGCGGGCCACGGCGTCGCGCTGGCCTTCCTCGGGGAGCAAGCCAGCGAAGAAAGGCCGCGTTTCACGACGATTGAACGGCTCCGCCCGTTTCGGAAGAGAGATGGAAATGGCGAGCGCCTGCGGGTCGGCGAGCCAATCTGCGCCGTAGGCAAAGGTAAGGTCGCCGTGCTCGTCGATCTGCAAGGCGCCGACCTTGGCGGCCTCCCACCACACGCAAAGCGATTTGATCATGGCGGCAGCGCCGGATCCGGCGGCGGCGAGCGCGAGACGACCCTTAGGTCGAGCCCCACCGCGGCGAGGACGGAAAGGGTTCGCCCCAGTTGAACCGTTGGCTTGCCCCGTTCCAGTTCCACGAGGAAACGCAGGCCCACGCCCGCCGCCGCGGCAAGCTCGTCCTGCCGCAACCCCATGCCTTTGCGTGCCCTGCGGACGGCTTCGCCAATGCTTGATGGACCCGTCATCGAATTTGTCCCGTTCGGGATAGTTCGCACTAAATTTGCGCGA
>DASYAQ010000123.1:0-1799 GCA_036501225.1 Caulobacteraceae bacterium
CGAAGACGTCCTTGCCGCCGTCTTCCGGCTGGATGAAGCCATAGCCTTTGGTGGTGTTGAACCACTTGACCGTGCCGTTGGGCATAGATTGTTCCTCGAAGAGCCGTTTCCAGTTGCGGGCGCCGCCTAGGCGGTCTTCCCCGACAATCGCAAATCTGGGTCGGCGAGTTCGGTAGAACGGGTCGTCCGGACGCAAGACTTAGATCGGATTGCAGCCAATTTAGTGCCCCCAGGCGCCCCGGGCGTCAACCCGGCGCCCTGTTCACTTCTCCGCCAGCAGAGCTTGGATGACGGCGTGGGCGTCTGGTCCGCTCCAGTCGGCGCCGCCTGACACGCGCGCCCGCTCGCGGCCGCCGCGGCCATAGAGGAGGGTGGTCGGCAGGCCCTCGGCCGGCGGGGTCACGGTGAAGACCATGGCGGCCTTGGGGTCCTGGTAGAAAGGCAGCGGCGGGTACTGGGCGATGAAGGCGCGCGCCTTCTCGCGGTCCTTGGCCGTGTCCATGCTGACCGGGATCACCAGGATCTTGCCGGCAAAGGCCGCCTGCAGCTTGGCCAGCGTCGGCATCTCGGCGACGCAGGGCGCGCACCAGGTGGCCCAGAGATTGACCACCACCACCGGCGCCTTGATCCGGGTCAGATCGGTCGATTGGCCGTCGGGACCCAGGATCGGCTGGTTCGGCCGGACCGAGCCCACATCGGTGACCTTCAGGGCGTTCATGCCGCCGGTGGCCAGGGAATTCAGGTCGCTCGGCCCGCCGTGTTTGATGAGAAGCGTTGCGATGACATATAGGACCACGGCGAGGCCGATCGCGGCCGCGCCCCAGAGCGCATAGGTCAAGGGCCTGCGCCTGGACCTGTCCTTCGCCTCGCCCTCGCGGAAGTCCGTCATGCCCAAGGCTCCGAAAACCGCTCCCAGGGAGCCGGATCAAGGCCACTCCTTGTGGGGCGGCCGGTTCTCCGTCAAGCCGGACGCCCTGATGCAGGCGATCAATGTGTCGATCGGCTTCGACCGCCGCCTGGCGGCCGAGGACCTGGCCGGCTCGCGCGCCCATGCCGCCATGCTGGCCGCGACCGGCGTGATCACCGCGGCCGACGAGGCGGCGATCCAGCACGGCCTTGGCCTGGTCGAGGCGGAGCTGGCGGACGGCAGCTTTCCGTTCCGCGACGAGTTCGAAGACATCCACATGAATGTCGAGCAGCGGCTTAAGGAGCTGATCGGCGAGCCGGCCGGGCGGCTGCACACCGCGCGCTCGCGCAACGACCAGGTGGCGCTGGACGTGCGGCTGTGGGTGCGCGGCGCCTGCGACCGCTCGGTCGAGGCGCTGGAAGGCCTGCAACGCGCGCTCCTGGCCCAGGCCGAGATCCATGCCGCCAGCCTGATGCCGGGCTTTACGCATTTGCAGCCGGCCCAGCCGGTGACCTTCGGCCATCACCTGATGGCCTATGTCGAGATGTTCGGCCGCGATGCCGGCCGTTTTGCCGATGCGCGCAGACGGATGAACGTCTCGCCGCTGGGGGCCGCGGCCCTGGCCGGCTCGTCGATCCCGATCGACCCGCGCCAGACCGCCAGGGCGCTCGGTTTCGACGCGCCGGCGGCCAATTCCATGGACGCGGTCGCCAGCCGCGACTTTGCGCTGGAGGCGCTGTCTGCGGCCTCGATCTGCGCCCTCAACCTGTCGCGGCTGGCCGAGGAGATGGTCATCTGGTCGACGCCGCAGTTCGGCTTCATCCGGCTGTCGGACGCCTTCTCCACCGGCTCGTCGATCATGCCGCAGAAGCGCAATCCCGACGCCGCCGAG
>DASYAQ010000124.1:0-13512 GCA_036501225.1 Caulobacteraceae bacterium
GTCGCCATCGAGGACCGGCGCTTCTATTCGCACCCCGGCTTCGACGCCATGGGCATGGCCCGCGCCCTGGTCGCGGACCTCGGCCAGGGCAAGGCGGCGCAAGGCGCCTCGACCATCACCCAGCAGCTGGCGCGCAACCTCTTCCTGACCTCCGACCGCACGGTGGAGCGCAAGGGGGTGGAGCTGATCTACGCCGTCGAGCTGGAGCAGAAATATTCCAAGGAACAGATCCTCGGCCTCTATCTCAGCCGGGTCTATTTCGGCGCCGGCGCCTATGGCATCGAGGCGGCGGCGCAGCGCTATTTCGACAAGCCGGCCGCGCGCCTGACCATCCGCGAGGCGGCCATGCTGGCGGCGCTGATGAAGTCGCCGACCGACTACAGCCCGATCGAACAGCCGGACCGGTCGGCCGAACGCACCCGTCTGGTGCTCGACGCCATGGTCGAGACCGGGGCGATCACCGCCGCCCAGCGGGCCAGGGCCGAGGCGCAGACGCCCAGGGTCTGGAAGCACGCCGCCAACGCCGCGGCGCAGTATTTCGTCGACTGGCTGGAGCCCTGGACCCGCCAGCAGGTGGGGAGCGGCCGGCAGGACGTGGTGGTCGAGACCACGCTGGATCTGCCCGCCGAGACGGCCGCCGGCGAAGCGGCCAGCCAAACCGCCGCGCGGTTCGCCCGGCAGGGGGTCAGCCAGGCGGCGCTGGTGACGCTGGACGGCCAGGGCCGCATCCGCGCCATGGTCGGCGGGGTCGACTACGACGCCAGTTCCTATAACCGCGCCGTCGACGCCCATCGCCAGGCCGGGTCCTCGTGGAAGCCCTTCGTCTATCTGGCGGCCATGGAGGCGGGCCAGACCCCGGACTCGATGGCGGTCGACGAGCCGGTGACCATCGGCAACTGGTCGCCGCGCGATTTCGAGCCCGGCTATCTCGGCCAGATCACGCTCGAACACGCCCTGGCGCAATCGATCAACACCGTGGCCGCGCGCCTCGCCGACCAGGTCGGCCGCCCGGTGGTGGCCGCCGATGCGCGGCGTCTGGGCATCCTCACGCCGATCAACACGGACCCGGCCATGGCGCTCGGCACCAGCCTGGTCACGCCGCTGGAGATGGCCACCGCCTATGACGCCTTTTCCAACGGCGGCAACCGCATCGGCGCCTTCGGCGTCGAGAAGATCCGCACGGCCGGCGGCCAGCTGATCTATCGCGCGCCGCCGCCGCCTTCGATCCCGGCCATCGCCAACCCGCCGCTCAGCGAACTCGACCGCATGCTGCGCACGGTGGTGGCGTCCGGCACCGGCGTGCGCGCGGCCATCCCCGGCTACGACATCGCCGGCAAGACCGGCACCAGCTCCGACTACAAGGACGCCTGGTTCTGCGGCTTCACCGGCGGGCTGACCACGGTGGTCTGGATGGGCCGCGACGACAACACCGCCATGCGCGGCATCACCGGCGGCACGGCGCCGGCGACCTTCTGGCGCGCCTTCATGGTCCGCGCGGTGCATCGCCTGCCGGTGACGCCGATCCCCTATGGGCCGGCGGCGCCGGCGCCCGTGACTCCAACGCCCGCGGCGCCTGTCGTTCCCTCGCAGGGATTCCCGAACCTGTTCGGTCCGCCGCCCGTCGGTCCTCAGCCAGCGCCACCCGCCTCATCGACGCCGGCCGACATGGGATTCAGCCCGCCGGCCTAGCCGGCTTGCCCTCTCCCTGCGTTGCGGGGACAAGGGAGCATGTCGCTGAAGCGTCTCTCGCGCCGCGCCCGATTTCTCGCCCGGGGCGTGTTCGCCCTTGGCCTCGCCGCGCGCGACCGGGGCGAGGGCGGCCACGCGCCCTATTTCGCCGGGATGAGCGCCGCCCTGAAGCGCGCCGGCATCGCCGAGCCGACCCTGGTGATCGATCGCCAGCGGCTGGAGGCGAACATCGCCACCGTGCGCAACGCGCTGGCCCCCACTGGCCTCGGCTTGCGCGTTGTCACCAAGTCGCTGCAGGCGCCGGCCCTGCTGGACGCCGTGCTCGCCGGCTGCGCCACCGACCGGCTGATGGTCTTCAACGGCCTGATGCTGGATGAGATGGTCCGTGTGCATCCGGCCTTCGACGTGCTGCTGGGCCGGCCGCTGCCGGCGGTCCAGGTCGACGCCTTCACCCGCCGCCACGGCGCCAACCGGTGCGCCGCCGCGCATCCGCAATGGCTGATCGACAGCGCAGCCCGGCTCGGTCAGTACGCGGCCATCGCCCAGGCGCGGGGGCGGCCCATGCGGGTCAGCCTGGAGATCGATGTCGGCCTGCATCGCGGTGGACTGCCCGATGTCGACGCGGTCGCCGAGGTGATCGAGTTGGCGCGCGCCGAGCCCCTGATCGCGGTGACCGGCCTGATGGGCTACGACGCCCACGTGCCCGGCGTGGCGCGTCCCGAGGCCGAGTTGGCCCGGGTCAAGGCGCGCTATGCCGCCGCCCGCGCCGTGCTGGTCGCCAGGCTGGGCGGCGATCCCGCCGCCTATACCCTAAACGCCGCCGGCAGCCCGACCTATCGCCTGCACCTGGACGGCACGCCGGCCAACGAGGTCTCGATCGGCTCGGCCTTCGTCAAGCCGATGAATTTCGACTATGGCGCGCTCCGGGGCCACCTCGCGGCCGCCTTCATCGCCCAGCCGGTGCTGAAGGTGATGGACCAGGCCCTGGCGCCCGACCTCGAGCGTTTCGCGGGGCTGATCAGCCGGCTCAACCCGAACAGCCGGCGCGGCTTCTTCGCCTATGGCGGTTATGGCGACGCCGAGCCGGTCTCGCCGCCGGGCCTGGCCTTCAGCCCGCTCTATGGCGGCCGGTCGATGCTGACCGGCTCGGAAAAGGTCGAGCTTGGCCAGGACGATTTCATCTTCTTCCGCCCCAGGGAGAGCGAAGGCGTCTTCCTGCAGTTCGGCGACCTCGCGGTCTATGACGGCGCCGAGATCGCGGAACGCTGGCCCACCTTCCCCGTGGCGGCGTGACAAATCACCGGCGCCTGCCAGCAAGCCCAGACTTCTCCCGTGGGGAGAAGGAGGGGCCCACGCGCCTCGCGCGTGGGAAGATGAGGGCGTACGCCGTTTCAGGATAAAACTGAGAGGCCGTAACCCCTCACCGTCCCGCTGGCCTAAAGGCCGCGGGCCCCTCCCTCTCCCTTTGGGAGAGGTCACTTTTGAGCGGCCGCCCATGATAAGTTCCCAGCCAATGACCAGCCTCTACATCGATGCCGACGCCTGTCCGGTTAAGGACGAGGTCTATCGGGTGGCCGATCGCTACGGACTGGCCGTGTTGGTGGTGTCGAACAGCTGGATCCGCGTTCCGGTCGGTCCGCGCGTCACCGCGGTGGTGGTCGACGACGGGCCGGACGTGGCCGACGACTGGATCGCCGAGCGGGCCGGGGTGGGCGACGTGGTGATCACCGCCGACATCCCGCTGGCCGACCGGGCGTTGAAGGCGGGCGCCCAGGCGATCCATCCGACGGGCCGGGTGTTCTCGGCCGACTCGATCGGCCAGGCGCTCGCGTCGCGCAGCATCGGCGAGCATCTGCGCTCCATGGGCGAGATCACCGGCGGCCCGAAACCCTTTGTCCCGGCCGATCGTTCGCGTTTTTTGCAGGCGCTGGACACAGCCGTGGTGCGGGCGCGCAAGGCCGCGCCGCCCGGACGATCCTGATCAAACGGCGGCCGCCGCGCGGTCGTAATATTCGTTCGGATCGCCGACACGCTTGCGGGTGACCTGGATCAGGCCGTCTAGGATCGACTGGCGCTGCGGCGCGGACATGGCCGCGCCCGCCTGGCGCAGCAGCCGCAGGGCCTCGATGTGCACGTCGATGGCGTCCCAGGCCTGGATGTCGAGTTCGTGGCTCAGATCGACCAGGCCGCAGAAGGAGCGCGCGCAGTCGTCCATGCCGCTGCCCGGAACGAACAGTGCCATGTCGATGACGCCGCAGCTCAGCCGGTAAAGGTCTTCGAGCGGCTCAGCCGTGCGCCCCGCGGCGTTCGGCCCATAGCGGGCGTCGATTTCCGCGATCGCGGCGTCAAGCGCGGCGAGGCCCTCCTCGCGCAATGTGTCCAGGCCGGCGTCGGCCTGTTTCAGCGCCTGGTTGGCCGAAATGCCGCCCGACTGAAACGCCAGCGTCGCCAGCCGGCTCTTGACCCGGAACTTCCTCACCTTACTCACAGCGCTACCTTCGGGGCTACAATGGGAGAAACCAGGTCGTCGTCATTGTCGTCGTCTTGGCCCGCCCCATCCAGGTCCTCCGCGCGCCGGCCCGCCATGCCGGCCGGCGGCCCCTCGGTCTTGAACCGGCGATCCAGCCCGCAATAGGTGTCGGATTCGATGAACATCCGGTTTTCGCGGCCGACCCAGAAGATGCGCTCGAGAATGACCTTGGGCGTGATCGGCTTGGCGATGATGAAGTGCGCCCCGCAGTCGCGGGCGCGGGCCACCTGTGAGATGCGGGTATGGCCGGTGACGATGATCGCCGGCACGAACCGGTTGGCCTCGATGGCGTGGCGCCGCACCCACTCGATGAAGTCGTAGCCGCTCTCATCGGGCATGTTCGCATCGGTCAGGATGAAGTCGATGACGCGCTCGGCCAGGATCGTCCTGGCTTCCGCGGCGGTCGAGCAGCGGGTGATGCTGCGCACGCCGAAACCGCCGACAACCTGGGCCATGATGTCCAGGAAGAAGGAGTTGGGGTCGATCAGCAGAAAATCGATCTTTTCCAGATTGATCTTGTCGCTGGCGAGCACCGATCCGTAGGCCATGCCTTAACCTCGCAACCCTTCGGCGGCGCGCGGGCGCAGCCGCGTGGCCAGCGTGGCGAGGCTATTGTCGTGCGCGTATGGGAGCGGCGATGCCGGCATGAGTCTCATCCAGTACGGCAGAGCTAACGAAGTGTGATTAACGAAGCCTTGGCATGGACCGGGGCGAATGACCGCAAGGGCAATCAACGCCTTGTCGAATACCCATTTTGGGGAATGGCCCGCCGTATCTAGCCGGTCCAGGCCGCGACGCGCTTCTCCATCCAGGCCTTGACGCCCTCGCCATAGTCGGGATGGCGGATCATCTCTTCCAGCAGCCGTTCGGCCGCGACCACCGCGCCGGCGGCGTCGCGATGCAGGTCGCGATAGATCTGATGCTTGGTCTCGCGCGCCGAGCCGGGCGCGACGGTATCGGCGATCATGCGGGCGTAAGCCGTGACGTGGCCGATCAGTTCGTCGGCCGGCAGCACCTTGTTCAGGAAGCCCATGGCGAAGGCCTCTTCCGCCGTAAACACCCGGCTGGACAGCAGCACGTCGTTGGCGTGGGTCAGGCCCATGATGCGCGGCAGGACCCAGGACAGGCCGAACTCGGCCGGGAAGTTGTAGCGCCCGTGGGCGGTGGTGAACTTGGCCCCGGCCTGGGCGAAACGCAGGTCGGCGAAGGCCGCCAGCACCAGCCCGACCCCCGCCGCCGCGCCGTTGATGGCGGCGATCACCGGCTTGCCGAGGCCGAAATGGTAGGCGAAGCTCGCGTCGAAATGCGGATCGACGCCGAAGCCCGGCCGGGCGATGTCATCGTCCGTTCCCGGATCATAGCGGCCCTTCTCGGCGTGGCCTTCCAGCGCGCCGAGGTCGGCGCCGGCGCAGAAGGCGTTTCCGTCCGCATCGCCGGTGACCACGATGACCCGGACCTTGGGGTCCTGGTCCGCCTGCAACAGGGACCAGCGGTATTCGGTGTGCATGCGCCCGGTCCAGGCGTTGCGCCGCTTCGGCCGCGCCAGGGTGATGGTGGCGATCCGATCGTCGATCTCGTAGCGCGTCGCCTTCAGGTCCACGACCGTTCTCCCAAGCGCGGATGACCAGGGTCATCTGTCGCGCGCGGCGCCGGCTGGGCAAGGCAAAGTTGGACGCCGCGGTCATTCACGCTTGAAATCGAGACGATCGATGGATTAAATTGAATTCAGTTCAATCCGAGGCGTTGGCATGGCCTTGACCCAGATCGGCACGCGCGAACGCCTGATCCGCGCCGCCCAGGAGGAGCTGATCCAGGGTCACGGGCTTCTGGAAATGCAGGCCGTGGCCAGGCGGACGCGGGTCTCGGTGGGGCTGGCCTATCACCACTTCGGCTCGAAGGCGGGGCTGATCGCCGCCGTCGTCGAAGCCTTTTACGACCGCCTGGAAGAGGCGGCGTTCAATCCCGCCAACCTGGTTTCGCAAGACTGGGCAGGGCGCGAGAAGGAGCGGATCGCCGCCTATATCTCCTTCCACTACGATCATCCGTTCGCGCCGCTGGTCGTCGGCCCGTTGAGCCGCGCCGCCGAGGTGCTCGACGTCGAACAGGCCTTCACCAACCGCCAGCTCGCCGCCGGCGCGCACAATCTGCGCGCCGGCCAGCGTCAGGGCGTCATCCCGGCCGACCTCGATCCGCGCCTGGCCATCGCGCTGATGATCGGCGGCATCCACCAGGCCCTGATCGGGGCCCTGACCAAGACCCACCGCCCCGACCGGGCCGAACTGACCGAGAAGATCTGGGTCTTCGTGGCGGCGGCCCTGCGCCTGCCCCCGGGGTCGGCCGCTGCGCTGAACACGCGCGGCCAGGTCGCTTGACCCATCCGAATTCACCAAGGGACGCCGCCGCCATGGCCGATCCGCGCGCGTTTCACACGCCCAGGGCCACCTACAGCAAGGGAGACCTGCTCGAGTCCGCCCGCGGCGGCTATTTCGGGCCTGGCAATGCGCAATTGCCGGCGCCACCGATGCTGATGATGGACCGGATCACCGAGATCAGCCTGGACGGCGGCGAATTCGGCAAGGGCCGCGTTGTCGCCGAACTGGATATCACTCCGGACCTCTGGTTCTTCGCCTGCCACTTCATCGACGATCCGGTGATGCCGGGCTGTCTTGGCGTCGACGCCATGTGGCAGATCGTCGGCTATTGGCTGGGCTGGTCGGGTTCGCCCGGCAAGGGCCGCGCGCTCGGCGTCGGCGAGGTGAGGTTTCGCGGCCACATCACCCCGGAGACCCGCCTGGTGCGCTACGAGGTCGACCTGCGCCAGGTCCGGCGCGGCCGGCTGGTTCTTGGCATCGCCATCGGCCAGGTGTTCGCCGATGGCGCCAGCGTCTATGCCGCCAGCGACCTGAGGGTCGGTTTGGTCGCGCCCGGCGGGTGATGCGCGAGCCTCGCGACTTCCGTTTCGGGTCGCGCGTGAAAACGGCTATCCTGACGTTCATGAGCGAGCAGGATCACCGCGACTGGAAGGACACGGGCGTCAGGGTCATTCCCGGCGACCAACTCGATCCCAGCACCGCCCAGACCCCGGGGATGAACCGCGCCGCGGCGATCAATTTCGCCCGCGTCGGCGCCGAAAAGCTCTGGGCCGGCACGGTGGTCATCCATGCCGGCGCCAGGACCGGCGCCCATCATCACGGCGAGCTGGAAAGCGTCATCTATGTGCTGAAGGGCCGCGCCCGCATGCGCTGGGGCGAGGCGCTGGAATATGTCGCCGAGGCCGGGCCCGGCGACTTCATCTATGTGCCCCCCTTCGTGCCGCACCAGGAGATCAACGCCTCCGACGACCAGCCGCTGGAGTGCGTGCTGGTGCGCAGTGGCGGCGAGGCGGTGGTGGTCAATCTCGACATCCAACCGGTCGAACAGCCGCGGTCCGTGGCCTGGGTCGACTCCATCCATAAGGCGCCCTGAACCATGGCTTCGCTTCGCCGCCTGATCGACCTGCCCGGCGTCGCCGACCTGGAGCACAAGGCGCTGATGAAACCGGCCTATGCCCGCATCGAGGGCCGCGCCGAGTTCCCCGAGATCGACGCGGTCTCGCTGGCGCTGTTCGGCCTCACCGCCGACCAGGCCGACGAGGTCGAGCGGCCGGCGGGCTGGGACGGGATCGACACGGAGGGCGTGCCGCAACAGGTCGAGGCCTTCGAAGCCGCCGGCTGGGACGTCACCGACGCCAAGCGCCGGCCGTTGCGCATGTTCGCCCAGTTCAACGTGCAGCTCTGGCTGGCCCTGCGCGGCGTTGCGGGCTCGCTGCCCTTCGTGCCCGAGGACGACAAGCCGGAGGCCTGGGTCACCGCCCTGGAGCGCGAGGCGGCGCGGTTCCGCAAGCGTTAGATTTGACGGACGCCTCGGCCGGGCCTAGCCTGACCGCATCGTCCGAGAGTCCGGAAAGGAGGGTTGCATCCATGACTGATCTTGCTCGCGCCGCCTTCCAAGGCGTCGCCGACTAGGGCCGTGCGCGGTCCGACCGGTCGGCGGCGAAACGCCAATCCGACCTTCAAGGACCATTGCATTGATCGAACAATTCGGCTGGAGCGACGCGCTCGGCCACGACTTCGCGCCCCATGCGGCGCAAGGCCACGCGCCCGGACGGGTCACCGTTCAGCACCGCGGCCTCTATACCGTCGCCACCAACCTCGGCGAACTCAGCGCGCAGCTTTCCGGCCACCTCATGCGCGAGGCGGAGGAGGGCGGCTATCCGGCGGTCGGCGACTGGGTCGCGCTGACCCCGCGCGAAGGGGCCGCGGCGACCATCCACGCGGTCATGCCGCGGCGCACGGCCTTCCTGCGCAAGGCGGCCAATAGCGTGCAGAGCACGCAGGTGGTGGCGGCCAATGTCGACGTGGCCTTCCTGGTCGCCTCGATGAACGCCGACTTCAACGCCCGGCGACTGGAACGCTACCTGGCCAGCGCCTGGCATAGCGGCGCTCAGCCGGTCGTGGTGCTGACCAAGGCCGATCTTTGCGCGGACTCCGAAGCCACCGTCGCCGAGGCCGAAGCGGTCGCCATCGGCGTCCCTGTCCTGGTCGTCTCGGCGGTGACCGGCGACGGGATGCAGGCGCTGGCGGCGCATCTGAAGCCCGGCCAGACCTGCGTGCTGGTCGGCTCGTCCGGCGTCGGCAAGTCAACCCTGGTCAATGCGCTCGCCGGCGCGGACCTCATGGCCACCGCGGCCATCCGCGAAGGCGACGCGCATGGGCGCCACACCACCACCCACCGCGAACTGGTGCGGCTGCCCGGCGGCGCGCTGATCCTGGACACGCCGGGGATGCGCGAATTCGGCCTGCTGGAGGTCGGCGACGGCCTGGACGCCACCTTCGAGGACATCGAGGCCCTGGCCCGCGCGTGCCGCTTCCGCGACTGTCGCCACGCCGCCGAACCCGGCTGCGCCGTGCGCGCGGCGCTGGAGACGGGCGCCCTGGATGAGGCGCGCTGGCGCGGCTTCCAGAAGCTGCAGCGCGAACTCAACTTCCTCGAGGCCAAGGAAGACCGCGCCGCCCGCCAGGCCAACCGCAAACACTGGATCGCCATCGCCAAGGCCCAGAAGGCCAACCGCAAAAGGGGCGAGTGGTGAGGGCGCGTGCTGGCGGGTCAACCCAACCTGCTCCTTCTCCCCTTGCGGGAGAAGGTGTCAGCGAAGCTTACGGATGAGGGGTCGCGCTGAGGCCACCGCGTTAGCGGCGGGACCTGCCGGATAGGCCTATCGACACCTCATCCGACCCCTTCGGGGCCACCTTCTCCGCAAGGGGAGAAGGGCCGAGGTTACTTTCCGCCGTGCAGGTTCAACAGGTCGAGCATGTCGCTGGCGTGCTCTTCCTCGACCGCCAGGATGCTTTCGATCATGGTTCGCGTGGTCGGGTCGTTGTCGCCGAAATAGCGGATCAGTTCGCGGTAGTGGTCGACGGCGATCCGCTCGGCGATCAGGTTTTCCTTGATCATCGAGACCAGGTCCTTGCCGGTCTGGTATTCCGAGGCCGAACGGCCCGTCAGGGTCTGCGGATTGAAGTCTGGCTCGCCGCCGAGCTGGTTGATTCGCTCGGCCACCGACATGGCGTGGTCCTGCTCTTCCTTGGCGTGGGTGGCGAATTCCTTCTTCACCCCCTCGCTGGCCAGGCCGCTGGCCATGATCGAATGCTGCGTATAGCGCAACACGCAGACCAGCTCGGTGGCCAGCACCGACTGCAGGATCTCGATGGTCTTCTTGGCGTCGCCGACATAGCTGTCGTTGACCGGCCCCTCCGAGATGTTCTTGCGCGCCCGATCGCGCAGGGTTTTGACGTCGCTCAGGAAGGGGGTGTCGCTCAAGGGTGGCTCCGATGCTGGATGAGGGATCTTTCGGCGCTTGTGGCCTATCCGGCCCTGCTAGTCCTTTGTTCGCCGGCGCCGGGCGCCGGATGCCGCCAGGGCTCGCCTTCGCCCTTCGCCGCGGCGAACTGGTAGCCGGCGAATTCCCAATGCGGCAAGGCGTCGAACCAAGCCTCCAGAAAGCCCTTTCGGTCGTTCTGGTGATCGAGATAGTAGGCGTGCTCCCATAAATCGCAGACCATCAGCGGCGTCAAATCCGATTGGACGACGGTGTCGTCGGCGTCGTGGGTCGAGCGCACCGACAGCGCGCCGCGCTTGTCGGCGACGAGCCAGACCCAGCCGGAGCCGAAATGGCCGGCGCCCTCGGTCACGAAGGCCTTTTTCAGGCCGTCCAGATCGGTGAACGCGGCGTCGATCGCCTTGGCCAGATCGCCGGCCGGCCGCTCGCGATGCGCGGTCATGGACGACCAGAAGAAGGTGTGGTTCCAGACCTGGGCGGCGTTGTTGAACAGCTTCTTGTCGGCGGCCTTGGCGGCCTCGGCGATGGTCTGCTCAAGGGTTTTGGGCGTTTTTCCGGCCTTCTCCAGCAGTTCGTTCGTCGTCTTGACGTAGGTCGCGTGGTGCTTGTCGTAGTGGAAATGCAGCGTGCGCTCGGAGATGACGGGTTCGAGCGCGTCGTAGCCGTAAGGCAGCTTGGGCAGCGTAAACATGGCGGGGTCCTCCTTTGCCAGATAACCCCTGGCCAGCACTTTTGGTTCACGCGGTCGAGATCAAGGCCCGGCGGTCCTCAGGGCGCGGTCGCGGGGGTCACTTGGGGGCCTGGACGGCCAGTTCGGAAACGCGGATCGCCCTGCCGTCGGGATGTTTGTAGGTCGCCTCGAAGCTGGTGGTCTGCACCAGGTGGATGTCGTCGCCCTGGCGAACGATCACCGCGCCGCCGGTGAATTCCTGCGGCGTGGCGGCCGGGCCCTGAAAGACTCCGTCGCCGGGCACGAAGACCGCATCGCACAGGTCCTGGCCGCTGCGGCGATAGAGACCGTAGTCGGCGATGCCGGTGTCGGGCCCGGCCCGGACCATGGTGCTCTCGACCGCGGCCCTGGCGGAATTGTAGATGGCGATCTGGCCCAGATCACGGGCGGCGAAATCGAGCAGGGCCTTGAACTGCGGCAGGGTGAGCCGGTTCGGGTCGCTCGCCGATTTGGCGGTTTCCGCCGCCAGCCGGTTGGCCTCGTGGCGCGTGATCAGGCCAAAGATGACCACCTCGCTCCCATCGCCGTGGGCGGCCTGATAGCAGCGGTCGTCGGGATTGTAGAAGACCACGCCGCGGCCGCTGATGGGCTTGCCGGCCCAGTCCAGAAACGGGCCGGAGCCCTGCGGCGGCGCCAGCGGCTCGCCGCCGCCCTCGAAGGCCGGGACCGGGATGACGAATCTCAGGGTGTCGGAGACCACCGGCGTGCTCGCCTTGGGTCCGAAATCGATCTGATCGGCCGTGATCAGGCGGGGCACGCGCAACTCTTCCGGTGGGATCGACCCGGCTACCCTAGCTAAGCTTTGCCGCTGGTTGCAATGCGCGCTGGCGCCTATCGCAGCCACATTCGTCGATGCGGCAGGTCCAGGGTCAGCACAAGGCCGTTCCAGGCCGGGCCGCCGATCACCCCGGCATAGGCCGGGCCGGCGTCGGCGGCGGGCGGGGTCTCGTCGGCGAAATTGACCTGCGGCCCGGCGATCCGCCGGCCGGCGACATCCAGCGAATCCACATGTCCGCGCTCGATGGTCGACTCGCCGGCGACGCCCAGGCCGATGTCGCGGGTCCCGCGGGCATCGCCCAGCGCCGAAAGCGCGAACGGAGCCCAGAACTCGATGGCGGTGTTGGAGCCGGTGTCGATCTCGAAATCCCCGCCCGCCGTGTATCCGCCGAGCCGGACCCGAGCCGCGACATAGGGGGTGTGGCCAAAGCGGATCGGCGTCGCGTCGGCGGGGTCCGCCACGCCGTCCGTCACCGTGACGCTGTGGTCGCGATAGTTCAGGGTCAGCACGAAGCCTTGCAGGAAATCCTCGCCCAATATGCCGGCCAGCGGCACGCCCATGGCGCTGGAGGCCTCGGACAGGTCGGTCACCACCGGCTCGATGCGCGCCCGCGGGCCGCCGCTCAGGGCCAGCTGCACCGCCTGGCCCTGGCGCGCCGCCACGTCGCCGCCGCGGCCCTCGATCTGTCGCGCCCGGCCCAGACGCACGCCGGCGGCCTCGGCGAAGCGCGGGTCGAACACGCTGGCGGCGGCGCCGGTGTCGAGCAGAAAGACGCCGCTGGCGCCATTCACCCGCACATCGACAAAGATCAGCCCGTTCTTGAAATGCGCCCCGGTGGGCGCGCCTTGCGCGGCGGCGGCCGAGGTAAAACCCAGCAGCCCGACAAGGGCGATGAGCGCGCGCAAAGGCATAGCTCGATCACGCGCGGCGGCGGTGGCCTTTTCGTGACGCCGACGCGGCGGCCGCGGTCTCAGGTGACCTTGGTGCGCGTCGCCGCCTCTGGCAGGTCGGAGCCGAAAGCGCGCTGGAAGAATTCGGCCACGGTCGGCCGCTCCAGCTCGTCGCACTTGTTCAGGAAGGTCATCCGGAAGGCCAGCGCGATGTCGCCCGAGAAGATGTCGGCGTTCTGCGCCCAGGTGATCACCGTGCGCGGGCTCATCACCGTCGAGATGTCGCCGTTCATGAAGGCGTTGCGGGTCATGTCGGCGGTTCGCACCATGGCCGCGATGGTGCGCTTGCCGGCGGCGGTGTCGTAGCTGGGGTTCTTGGCCAACACGATCTCGTTCTCCACCTCGTGGGCGAGATAGTTCAGCGTCGTGACCATCGACCAGCGGTCCATCTGGCCTTGATTGATCTGCTGGGTGCCGTGATAGAGGCCGGTGGTGTCGCCGAGCCCGATGGTGTTGGTGGTGGAGAACAGCCGGAAATAGGGGTTGGCGCGGATCACCCGGTTCTGGTCCAGCAGGGTCAGCCGCCCGCCCGCCTCCAGCACCCGCTGGATGACGAACATCACGTCCGGCCGGCCGGCGTCGTATTCGTCGAAGGTGAGCAGGATCGGCCGCTGCAGCGCCCAGGGCAGCATGCCCTCGCGGAATTCGGTGACCTGGCGGCCGTCCTTCAGCACGATGGCGTCCTTGCCGACCAGGTCGATGCGGCTGACGTGGCTGTCCAGATTGACCCGGATCATCGGCCAGTTCAGCCGCGACGCCACCTGTTCGATGTGCGTCGACTTGCCGGTGCCGTGATAGCCCTGGATCATCACGCGACGATCGAAGGCGAGGCCGGCGCAGATGGCCAGCGTGGTCTCCGGATCGAAACGATAAGCTTCGTCGAAGTCGGGCACGTGTGGGTCGCGGGTGGAAAAGCGCGGCACCATCATCTCGGTGTCGACGCCAAAAACCTCGCGC
>DASYAQ010000125.1:0-2819 GCA_036501225.1 Caulobacteraceae bacterium
CGGGACCAACAACCAGGTCGCCGACCAGTCGGCCTGGACCGTCGTGGTCGCCAAGGCGATCACGCTGGCGGGCAGTCCGAACCTGGTGATCAACGCCAACTACGCCGGCTCGACCGTGCCGGTCCCCGGCGGCGTCGGCCCGCGCTCCGGCCGGGTGACGCTGACGCGCTAGACGGCGGCGACGAAGCGCGTCGAGGTCAACCGCCAGGCCGCGACGCCGGCCAGGGCGCTGAACGGGGCGAAGGCGGCGAACAGCCAGAAGCCGGCGGCGCTGGCATGGGCGAGGCTCATCTCGCGTCCGAAACCGAGGCCGGCGGCGATGGCCCCGGAGGCCGCCGCGCCGACCGCCGCGCCGATCATCGAGGCGGTCGGGACCGAGGCCGAGGCCAGGGCGCGTTCGGCGTCCGGGGTATTGGCGACGATGCGGCTGGCGACAAAGGCCCAGGCGAGGCCGAAGCCGGTTCCGGTGGCCAGGGTGAGCGCGCCGATCAGGCCGACCGATCCGCGCGGCACCGCGATCATCAGCCCCGCCTGGCCGAGCGCGATCAGCGCCACGCCGATGCGGATGGCGCCGCGCCCCGATCCGCGGCCCGCGATGACGAGGGCGGCGAAGGTCCAGGCCATGGCGCCGCCGGCCAGGATATAGCCGGCCAGGATCGGCGGGGCGCCGTAGAGCCTTTGCAGCAGCGCTGTGCCATAGACCGAGAAGCTGACCGTCGCCACGTTCAGGCTGAAGATCATGAACAGCCCGGCGGCCGCGGCGCTTTTGGGATCGCCGATGGCGCGCGGCAGCAGGTGGGTCGGGCTGCGGCTGTCGACGCGCAGGAAAAGCCCGAACAGGACCACGCCAACGAGGGCCGCCGCCGCCGCGATCGTCGGGGAGCGCCAGAGGCCGGCCCCGCCGATCGCGACGATGGCCAGCGCCAGCACGCCGATCTGCACGAAGGGCGGCCTGGCGGCGTCCCGGTCAGCGGCGGCGGACGCCGGCACCAGGATGCTGGTCGCCGCGATGAAGCCCATGCCCTGCAGGGCGAAGAACCAGAAGGCGCCGCGCCAGAAGCCGGCCTGGGCGAACAGGCCGCCGATCAGCGGGCTGAACAGGGTGGCCACCCCCCAGACCCCGGCCAGTCCGCTCAGGACCCGGGGCCACAGGGTCTGAGGAAAGAGACTGGTCACCGCGACATAGGAAAGACCGATCACCCAGCCGCCGCCGAGGCCTTGCAGCAATCGTCCGGCCAGGAAGAAGGCCATGGAGGGCGCGAGCGCGCTGGCCGCGCAGCCCGCCGCGTAGGCGAAGCCCGCCACCGCCATCGCGGTCTTCAATCCCAGGCGCAGCGAGAGCCGCCCCGCCGTCGCGCCGCCGAGGATGGAGCCGATCAGGAAGATGGCCACGGCCCAGCCAAAGGCCGAATAGCCGCCGATCTCGGAGGCGGCGCTGGGCATGATGGTCGCGGTCACCAGCTCGTCCGCCGCCGCCAGCCAGGTCCCGGCGCAGACCAGGGCGAAGCGGGGCAGGCGGCCGTCGATCACCAGGTCGCGCCATCCGATCGCGGGGGTTTCCGCGGGCTTGTGCGTCATCGCGCCCGCTGACGGACGTCGGGCGTGTCGCAATCGCCGCCCGCTCCGGCGCGCGAGCCGCTGACCAGCACCGCCGCATAGGCGACGCCCGGCCGGTGCGGATCGCCGCGCACCTGCGCCGGCAGCGGCGTGATGGCGGTGAAGCAGCCGCCCAGGCCCTGGTCCGCCGTGCGTCGGTCGAGATCGATCACCACGCCCGGCTTGGTCAGGTCGGCGCGCCAGGAGGCATCGCCGGGCGGATAGCGCTCACGCTCGCGCAGCTCGATGACGGGGGCGTGGATCTTGCCGCTCGCCGCCAGCTCCGCCGTGGTCGCATAGCTCAGGGTCCCGACCCAGGCGGCGTGGTTGGCCAGGCGCAGGCCCTCGACCCGGCTGGCCAGGTCGGACCAGCCGCGGAAGGCCAGCGCCGGATCGGCGAGGCCGATATCGGTCTCGGCGACGGCCAGGTGGACCAGGACCAGGCCGGAGATGGCCAGGCCGACGGCCGCGGCCCGCCGGCGGATGCCGGCCAGATAGCCCTTGTCGGCCACCGCCTCGGCGGCGCAGGCGGCGAGGATGGCCAGGCCCGGATAGAGCGGCGCCGACCAATGCGCCTCCGCCCGGTCATGCAGGCAGTGGACCAGCAGATAGGCGATGAACGGTACGCTGGTGTTCAGCGCCAGGCCCAGGTCGACCGGGGCCGGCGTCTTCGATCGCCAGACTCCCACCGCGCCGCGCCCGGCGAAATAGGCGATGTACGGATTGAGCAGCACCAGTTGCCCGCCGACGAACCAGAGCAGGTTCGCCGGCGCGAACCCGCCGGGCGCGGCGCGGCCGAACTGCTTGATGAAGGTGACCCAGTGGTGCTCGGCGTTCCAGGCGACGTTGACGGCGAACAGGCCGCCGGCGATCAGCACCGCGGCCCAGGGCCAGGGCCGGCGCAGTTCCCGCCAGCCGTCCGGCTTCAGCACCAGCCAGAGCACCACGCCGGGCGCGATGAACAGGGCGGAGTATTTCGACAGCGTCGCCAAGCCGGCGGTCACGCCCGCCGCCAGCCACCAGCCGCCGCCTTTCGGGCCGCCGGTGCGGGCCAGACAGGCCAGCGTCAGGGCCCAGAACAGGATGTTCGGCGAATCCGGAATGGCCAGGAAGCCGCCGACGCCGATCAGCAGGGTGGCGTTGAACCATATGGCCGCGCGCACCGCCGTGCGTTCGCCGGCGCCGATGCGGTCGGCGATGTCGAAGACCACCAGGCTGGCCAG
>DASYAQ010000126.1:0-4971 GCA_036501225.1 Caulobacteraceae bacterium
CGCCATCCTCTGCATAGCCGCGGCCTCGACCTTCTGGTCGGTGTCGCCGGACCAGACCTCGCGGCGCGCGGTCGCCGTGGTCCTGACCACGCTCTGCGGCGTCGCCATCGGCGCGCGCTGGCGCTGGCCGGCGCTGGCCGAAACCTTCGCGGTCATTTTCGGCATCCTGACCATCGGCTCGCTGCTGGTCGGCCTGTTCGTTCCTTCGATCGGCCGGATGAGCAACACCTTCCCGGGGTCCTGGCGCGGCCTGTGGCTGGAGAAGAACATCTTCGGCGGCG
Source organism: Caulobacteraceae bacterium (assembly GCA_036501225.1). GTDB lineage: Bacteria > Pseudomonadota > Alphaproteobacteria > Caulobacterales > Caulobacteraceae > Poindextera. The sequence goes on from DASYAQ010000126.1 coordinate 282, forward strand.
AGATGGCCTTGGCGCTGTTGCTGTTCGTCGCGGCGGGGGTTTTGCGCCCCGAACGCCGGCGGCTGTGGTTCGGCCTGGCCCTGGTCGCCTTCGCCATGATCTTCGCCTCGACCTCCAAGACCTCGCTGGTCGCGGTGATGCTGGGCTTTGCGGTCCTCTGCCTGGTGCTGGTGGTGCGGCGCGGCGGCAGCCTCGCGGTGATCGCCAGCTGGGCGGCGGTGGTGGCGCTGATCGCGCTGGGCGCGACGGTGCTGATCGCCCCGGACATCTTCCTGAACCTTTTGGGCAAGGACGCCACCTTGACCGGCCGCACCAAGATCTGGGCCGCGGTGATGCGGCAGATCCAGCAGCGGCCGCTGTTCGGCTACGGCTATGGCGCCGTCTGGAGCGAGGATACCGGCTGGGGACCGTTGGCCTGGATCGTCAAACAGGCGGGGTTCACCCCCCAGCACGCCCACAACAGCTGGTTGGAACAGTGGCTGGGCATGGGCCTCTGGGGCCTTGGCGCCTGGAGCCTCTACTATCTGGTGACCATGGTTCGGGCGATCGCGGCCATGGTCCGCTCCAACGGCGCGCTGGTCGCCCTGCCGTTCCTGGTCGTCTACACCATGACCACGCTGACCGAGAGCGTCGCGGTCAGCTACAACGACATGCGCTGGGTGATCTTCGTGGCCTTTTCCGTCCGGCTGGCGCTGCCCGACCGCGCGCCCATCAATTCGCCAGACGCCGCGCGCCTTCCGCAACGGTGACGATCTCGGCCTGGTGGGCCAGGGCGTGGTCGATCAGGCGGTTCAGCGCGCCTGGCGTGCAACCGAAGGGTGACGGCGCCGCGACCACGTCGTGGGTATAGACGATCAGCCAGGCGCGGCGTTCGATGGCGCGGTCGATCCATTCACGGACAAGGACCTCACCCTCGGGCCCTTCGATCCCCACGGCCGGGGCCTGGTTCAGGTCGGTCCCGGCCTCGACCAGGCCGTGGTGCAGGCCGCGCAGCAGGTCGTAGCGGCCGCCAAGCGCCCGTTTCGCCGCCAGGCTGACGTCGCCATAGGGATAGGCGAAGGTGGTCGCCGGCGCCGCGCCCCAGGCGCCAAGCGCGGCGCTGTTGCGCGCGACGTCGGCCTCGATGGCCGCTCGGTCGGCCTGGCCGCAGTCGAGGTGCGAATAGGTGTGGCAGGCGATCTCGTGGCCGGCCGCGGCGGCCTGCATCAGGGCGTCGGCCGAGGCGTTGAGACCCATCGGCCCGGTGCGGCCGGCGAGTTCGGCGGCGACGAAATAGGTCCCATGCAGCCCGCGTGATTCAAGCGCCGCGCGGCCCTCGCTGACGGCGGTGACCGGGGCGTCGTCGAAGCTGAACGAGACCATGGCGCGGCCGGGCCCACGTTTCGCAGGCCGTCGCGCGGCCAAGCGGACCAGGCGGCGACGCAGCTTGCCCTTCAGCGAGCGGTCGGCGCTATAGGCCGCGATCTCGCTCATCAGACCGCTTCGGCATAGAGGGCGGCGCGATAGAGCTTCATGGCGAAGGCGCGGGCGGCGAGCGGCGCGGCCTCGGTCAGGGCGAACGACTTCAGCACCGGCCGCCAGGCGGCGCGCAACGGCACCCGTTTCAGCAGCCGTGCGGCGCGGTAGCTGGGATAGCGCTCGACCACGGTCTTATGGCCGGCCACCACGCGGGCGAAGTTGCCCGCCGACTGCTCGTACTTGGCGGCGATGGTGGCGGCGGGGTCGAGGCCCAGATGGGTCGCGGTATTGTCGATGTGGGTGATCCAGTGATTGCGCGCGACCCGCATGGCCCACTCGACGTCCTCCCAGCCCCAGCCGGCGAAGCCTTCGTCGAAGCCGTGGGCGGCGAAAACGTCGCGGCGGACCAGCAGGTTGGAGGTGAAGACGTGCTTTTCCGGATGGTCGCGGCGGACCTCGACGCTGGCGCAGTCCGAGGCCAGGGCCATGTGCCGGTGCAGGGCGTGCTCGGCCTTGTCCGGCGCCTGGTCCAGCGAGAAGCCGCCGAAGGCCACGGCCGGCGCGTGCGCCGCGATCAGCTCGAGATAGGTCTTCAGGAAGTGCGGACCGTCCGGCGCCATGTCGGCGTCGAGAAACAGCAGCCAGCCGCCGCGGGCGAACCGGGCCAGGCGATTGCGGCCCTTGGCGCGGCCGAGATTGACCCGCGACGAGACCAGCCGGCCGGGCAGGGCGGCGCCGCGCAGGGCCTCGCTGACGCGATTGGTCAGCGCCTCGTTGTTGGTGCCGTCGTCGAAGGCGATGAGTTCGATCTTCTTGCCCTTGGCGGACTTGCCGAGCGTCTTGATCAGCGCCGTCGGATCGTCGCGCAGGAATGGGATCAGCACCGACAGCACCGGGGCGGCGTCCGCCCAGGCGGCGTTCTGGAACATCTTTTCGGGATAGATGGTCATGCGGTCCGCGCCTTCAGCCCGCGCGCCAGGCTCACGCCCCGGCTGCGCGCGCCGGAAATATCCAGGCCAAGCGCCAGCGCGCCATAGACGGCCGCGCCGACCGCGGCCTTGGCGAAGAGTTCCAGCGCGCCGCCGCTGCCGGGGACCAGGCTGACCACCGCCGCCATGACGCCCGCGGCCAGCAGCGCCTGGCCGAGCGTGGCCCAGGGCAGCGGCAGGGCGATGGCGCGGCGGCCGAGCGCGTAAGAGGCGACCGCGCCCAGGGCGTAGCTCGCCAAGGTCGCCCACATGGCGCCGTCGAGGCCGAAGCGCGGGATAAGAACCAAGGTCAGGATCAGATTGCTCACCGCTGGAATGGTCATTGCGGCCAGCAGAAGCCGCGTGCGGCGACCGAGGGTAAAGGCGGTATGGAAATAATAGGTTGTCATGCCGCCAAAAAAGCCGCTGGCGGCGATCCACGGCGTCACATGCGCCGCGCCGACCCGCAAAGCCGGCCCGATCATCACCTCGGCGAGCGGGCGCGAGACCAGGGCCAGGCCGACGGCGGCGGGCAGGGCCAGCGCGATCATGAACGAGGATTGTTCGCGCGCCACGGCGTCCAGCGCCGTCTTGCCGCCGCGCTCCAGCGCCGCGACGGCGGCCGGTCCGCCGGCCATGCCCAGCCAGATGAACATCACGTCCAGGGTGCGGTTCGCCAGGCTGTAGCCGGCGTGATAGACGCCGACGCTGCTCTCGCCCAGCCAGCCGGCGAGCACGAAGCGGTCGGTGGTGGCGATGACCAGGGCCAGGATCAGCGACAGCGAAACCGGCACGCCGTAGGCCAGGTAGCGCTGGGCCAGTCCGCGCTCGAAATGGCCGCCGCGCAGGCCTCTCAGCTCCACCGGCAGCGCCCAGATCAGGCAGATGGCCGCCGCCGCGCCGACGCCGGCCAGCGGCGCCGCGCCGCCAAGGCCGGCCCAGGCCAGGCCTGCCCCGGCCGCGAAGCCGACACTGGTCATGAAGATGTCGAGCACGGCGGCGCCGCGCACGTCGCCGGCCGCCCGGCGGCGCTCTTGGCCGAGCCTGGCCAGGCTGCGGACGGGGATGCTGACCAGGCCGACGCCGATGGCGATCTTCAGCTCGGCCGGCATCGGCCAGAGCCAGAGCACGACGCCGACGGGAACCGCCAGGGTCAGCGCCATCCCGGCGAAGCTGCGATAGAGGGTGGTGAAATGGTCGGGCAGCGCCCCGGCTTGCGCCTCCGCCGCGTAGAAGCGGGCCATGGCCGCCTCCAGCCAGGTGAAGCTCAGCGTATAGACCAGGCTCATCACCGAGAAGGCCAGGGCATAGACGCCGTATTGCGCCGGCGGCAACAGGCGGGTGAAGACGACCAGCCCGAGCAGCCCGGTCACGCCCTGAACGATATTGACCGGCAGGGAGCCGATCACCCCGCGCCAGAACACCGCCTGGGCCTCGCCTACCGCGCCGACCGGCGGTCGCCGAGCAGGCAGGGCAGGGTCATGGTCATGATGTAGAGGTCGAGCCAGAAGGACTGGCGCTCGATATATTCGATATCCAGGGCCACCCGCCGCTTGACCCGCTCGGGCGTGTCCACCGGGCCGCGCGAGCCCTTGATGGCGGCCCAGCCGGTCATGCCGGGCTTCATGCGATGGCGATGGGCGTATTCGGCGACCAGGCGGGCGGATTCGATCTCGCCGGTCTTCATGGTCGGCGAATGCGGACGCGGGCCGACCAGCGACATCTCGCCGGAGAGCACGTTGATGATCTGCGGCAACTCGTCGAGGCTGGTCTTGCGGATGAAGCCGCCGACGCGGGTCACGCGCGGGTCGCCGGTGAAGACCTGCCGCTCGGCGCGCTCGTCGCGCAGGTCGTGGCGCATGGAGCGGAACTTCCAGACGACGATCTCTTCGTTGTTGAAGCCCTGGCGGCGCTGGCGGAAGAACACTGGGCCGGGGCTGTCCAGGCGGATGGCGATGGCCACGCCCAGCATGATCGGCGCGGCCAGCACCAGGGCGAGACTGCCGATCATCAGGTCCTGGGCGCGCTTGATCAGGGCGCGGCGGTCGTCGATGCGGGCGCCGGAAATCTGCGCCAGCGGGATGTCGGCCAGGCGCTCGAGCACCGCGTTCGGCCCGGCCTCACCGCCGAGATCGACAAACAGGGTGATCTCGTTGGGCAGCACGCGCAGCCGCTCGACCAGGCCGCGCACCCGCGCCTGGGCGCTCGAGGTGACGGTGATCACCACCCGATCGACATAAGGCATGATGCGGTGGCCGATCAGG
>DASYAQ010000127.1:0-2201 GCA_036501225.1 Caulobacteraceae bacterium
GAAGGTCAATTTCGTGCGGCCCAAGGTGGGTGAGATGGACACCGAGCTGTTCAAGGAATTCCACCACGCCTTCGCCATGAACGCCGGCGCCTGCGTGCACCTGGAGACCCTCTACGGCGAGAACAGCCACCACATCGCCGAAAGCGGCTTCAAGGCCCTGGCCAGGGCGCTGCGCCAGGCGGTGGAGCTGGACCCGAAGACCGGCGGCCACGCCGCCTCCACCAAGGGCGTGCTCTGAGGCTTCCATGCAGAGCATCGCCCTGATCGACTACGGGTCGGGCAATCTACGCTCGGCCGAAAAGGCGCTGTTGAAAGCCAGCAGCAGCCTCGGTGGCGCGCGCGACATCGTCGTCACCGCCGACCCCGACGCGATCGCCGCGGCCGACGCGGTGGTGCTGCCGGGCGTCGGCGCCTTCGCCGCCTGCATGGGGCTGGTCGAGGCCAGGCCAGGGCTGACCGAAGCGCTTGACGAGGCCGTGCGCGGGCGCGGCGTTCCCTTCCTCGGCATCTGCGTCGGCATGCAGCTGCTCGCCTCGCGCGGGCTGGAATTCGGCGAGACGCCGGGGCTGAACTGGATCGAGGGCGACGTGCGGCGGATCGAGCCCCAGGGCCACGGCTTCAAGGTGCCGCATATGGGCTGGAACGGACTCGAGGCCATGACCGACCATGCGCTGTTCGCCGGCCTGCCGCCCCAGGTCCCGATGTATTTCACCCACTCCTTCGCTTTCTACCCGAACGACAATGACAGCGTCATGGCGCAGGTCGATCATGGCGGGCGGTTCCCCGCCGCGGTGGCGCGGGACAATGTCGCCGGCGTGCAGTTCCACCCGGAGAAGTCGCAAGCCGCCGGCCTGCGACTGCTGGCCAATTTCCTGGAGTGGCGGCCATGATCCTCTATCCGGCCATCGACCTGAAGGACGGCCACTGCGTGCGCGTGGTGCATGGCGACTTCGCCACCGCGACGGTGTTCAACGACAATCCCGCCGCCCAGGCCGAGGCCTGGGTCAAGGCCGGGTTCGAATGGCTGCACGTGGTCGACCTGAACGGCTCGGCCGAGGGCCGGGCGATCAATGACGCGGCGGTCGAGGCGATCCTGCAGGCGATTTCCGTGCCGGTTCAACTGGGCGGCGGCATCCGCAGCCTGGCCAATGTCGAGGCCTGGATCGAGGCCGGGGTCAGCCGCGTCATCCTGGGCACCGTCGCCGTGCGCGATCCGGAGCTGGTCAAGACCGCCGCGCGCGAATGGCCGGAGCAGGTCGCCGTCAGCGTCGATGTGCGCCAGGGCAAGGTCGCCGTGCAGGGCTGGCTGGAGGATTCCGGCCTCGACGCCCTGACCGTCGCCCGCCGGTTCGAGGACGCCGGGGTCTCGGCCCTGATCGTCACCGACATCGACCGCGACGGGGCGCTGCAGGGCTTCAATGTCGAGGTGTTCGGCGCCATCGCCGACGCCGTCAGCATTCCAGTGATCGCCGCCGGCGGCCTGGCTGGGGTCAGGGACATCGAGAACCTGCGCGCCCGCAAGGGCACGCCGATCGCCGGCGCGGTGCTCGGCCGCGCCCTCTATGCCGGGACCATCCTGCCGAAAGAGGCGCTGCAGGCGTCGGTGGCCTGATGCTCAAAGTCCGCGTCATTCCCTGCCTGGACGTCAAGGACGGCCGCGTGGTCAAGGGCGTGCAGTTCCTCTCCCTGCGCGACGCCGGCGATCCGGTGGAGCAAGCCTCGGCCTACGACGCCGCCGGCGCCGACGAGTTGATGTTCCTCGATATCACCGCCAGCCACGAAGGCCGCGGCGCCATTCTCGACGTGGTCGCGCGCACGGCCGACGTCTGCTTCATGCCGGTGGGCGTCGGTGGCGGCATCCGCGGCGTCGAGGACGCCCGCGCCCTGCTGCGCGCCGGGGCCGACAAGGTCTCGATCAACACCGCCGCCGTCGAAGACCCAGACCTGATCTCCCGCGCCGCCGACGCCTTCGGCTCGCAATGCATCGTCTGCGCCATCGACGCCCGCCACGGACCGGCGCGCGCCGCCAATCCGGGCCGCAACGACGGCTGGGAGGTCTTTACCTATGGCGGCCGCCGGGCCACCGGCCTCGACGTGGTCGACTATGCGGTCAGGGCGGTGGAGCGCGGCGCCGGCGAAATCCTGCTCACCTCCATGGACCAGGACGGCGCCAGGACCGGCTACGACACCGCCCTCTTGAA
>DASYAQ010000128.1:0-4409 GCA_036501225.1 Caulobacteraceae bacterium
AATCCAGCGGACCGGTCGCGGCCGGCGGACCGGATCGGGGCGGAGCGGCGGCTTCGGCCGGGGCGCCCGGCGCCGGCGCGGAGGACGTCGGGGCGGAGGAAACCGGCGCGGATGACTCCGGCGCGGATGACGCGGGCGCCGAAGACGGCGGGCCGCGACCGACCGGGGCAGGCTGCACGGGCGCTGGCGGTACGGGCGCCGGCTGGATCGGGGTCGGCGTCACCGGGCGCGGCGCCTCGCCCTGGCCGCCGCCGCCCTGCGCGGACGGCGGTGATGGCGGCCGCGGCGGCGGGAGAATAGCGGCCGGCGGCGGCGGCGGCGCCTGGGCGACCTGATAGTCGACCGCCGACCCGCGTTCGGCCGGGGCGCGCGGACCGGGCCGGGTGCCGACGATCCGCCCCGGCGGCCGCTGGCTGGAGACGACCTCGCCTTGCCGCCCCGGCGTCAGGCCGACCGCGCGCAGGGTCGGGCCGGCCTGCTGCGGGGTCAGTCCGCGCAGATCCGGGACCCGCACCATCACCGCGCTGTTCGCCACCGAAAGCACGATCCGCGACGCCTCGCTCACCGCTTGCCCGGGTTGCGGTTGTTGGTCGACCACCGTGTTGGGCTGGGCGTTGGAGGCGACGCGCGCGACCCCGGACGGTTTCAGGCCCAGGCGCGCCAGCACGGCTTCGGCGCCGGCGAGCGGCAGGCCGGTGACCTTGGGCATCAGGCTCGGTCTCGGCTTGGGCGGCGGGGCCGGCGGCGGCGGTCGGACCGGATAGGGCCGGGGCGGCGGCAAGGGTTTCGGTCTCGGTTTCGCGCCGCTCTGCGCGATCACAGCCGTGCGGGACGCGTCGACCTGGGCGCGGGCCGGAACCTGAGCCACCAGGGCGCACAGGCCGAGCAAGGCGAGCGTGACGGCGCGACCTGAAGCGATCATGGCCCTCCCCCGCCCTGGCGGCCTCGCACCGCCCCCGCACGGAAGCCGTCGAGGTTAGGCGGGGCGGAGCCGGCGGACAAGGCGGCGCAACCCGGAGTGACCGATCGGGCTTCGACCAACCGCCGCGATCCTGTATGCTGCAGCTGTGCAGTCAACGAGGAGGCTGTCATGGCCGCATCGCATGGGTCTCACGCCGCGCGTCATCACGTCGCGAACGACGTCCACCCGATCAGCAGCGCGCTCGCCCAGAACTGGTGGGCCATCGCCATCCGGGGCGGGCTCGGCATCCTGTTCGGCCTGATCGCCTTCGCCTATCCGGGCGTCACCATGCTGTCGCTGCTCTACCTGTTCGGCGCCTATGCGGTGCTGGACGGGGTGTTCGCCATCGTCTCGGCCTTTCGCGCCGCCCGCAGTCACCGGCACTGGGGCCTGCTGGTGCTCGAGGGCGCGGCGGGAATCCTGGCCGGCGGCCTGTGCTGGTTCTGGCCCGGCATCTCGCTGGTCGCCTTCGTGGTGCTGGTCGGGGTCTGGGCCCTGATCACCGGCGCGCTGATGTTCAGGGCCGCCTTCGCCCTGCACATCAAGCACGGCCGCTTCGGGCTGGTGTTCGGCGGCGTCGTCTCGATGGTCTTCGGCGGCATATTGATCGCCTCGCCGATCGTCGGCGCCCTGGTGCTGACCTGGTGGATCGGCGTCTATGCGGTGGTGTTCGGCGTCTCGCTGGTCTTCCTGGCGCTGAGACTGCGCGCCCACAAGAACGAGCAGGCCGCGGCCGCCTCAGCCGGCGGCTGAGGTCGCGGCCGCCTTGGCGACGGGGGCCGGAGCCTTCGCGGCGGGCGCGGCGGCGATCGTCGCGGGCGCGGCCGGCGCGGACGCGGCCGGCGCCGGCGGCCTGGCCGGGGCGCTGGCCAGCCGGTACTGGCCGCTTGGCCGACCTTCGGCCTGGGCCGGTTTGGCCCCGTCGAGCGAGCGCTCGGGCTGCAGGACGAACATGTCCGGGTCGCCGGCATAGCCGCTCAGCCGGTAGAAGATATGCATGCCGATCCGGGCGACGCGGACCATGCCGGTTCCGAAGCCCAAGCCGGCGCGGGCGGCGTGGAAGTTGGTCGCATAGCCGACCGCCGCCATCACCCCGCCGGCCAGCGCGTGGGTGGCGACGTCCTGGGCGCGGGCCCAGGCGTCCGGCTCGCGCGGCCGGGTCATGGCGCCGTTGCAGGCGAAGCTGAACTGGCAGCCGGCGCCGGAATGCACGCCCTGGAACACCACCGCGCAGATGCTTTTCGGAAAGGCCGGATGGCGGACGCGGTTCAACACCACCTGGGCCACAGCCGCCTGGCCGGCGGCGCTCTCGCCGCGGGCCTCGTAATAGACCGCGTCGGCCAGGCAATCGACGTCGCGCGGCGCGTTGTCGAGGCCGCCGGGCAGCTGGAACGGTTGCGCGGGAACGATGCTGGCGGCCAGGCTGTGGCGGCTGGCCCTGATCGGGTGCGCGCGGTGCGGCCGCGCCCAGGCCGCGCCGCCAAATCCGATCGCCAACGCGAGTCCGCACATCAGCGCACGCGCGGAGACGCGCGCTCCAGTTCCATAAGCCAAAACGGTCTCAGTCCTGTTCGGCGAGGGCGATTTAGGCCCCCCGACTTGAAGGACGCGGCGGACCGGGCGTCCTGCCCGAAAGTCCCCTCGTCGCCCTGAATTCAGCCGGACTTGATCGGCCGAACGCCGGGCTCTCTGACCTAACCGCGCCCGATTGGCAAGTTCATATTGCACTGCAGCATGGTTACGGACCGCTTACACCTTGGCTTTGAAACTCCGATTCGTCAGTCATTTCAAAGCCAAGGCGGGCGCGGGCGGCGGCGCTTGGATAATAAGCTTGTCAAAGGCTTAGGCGGCCCGTGCCAAGCAGCCCTTCTCCCCCTTGCGGGAGAAGGTGGCCCCGAAGGGGTCGGATGAGGGGTCGATAGCCCTATCCGCCAAGCCATCGACGCTAATCGGCAATTGCCGCGCGACCCCTCATCCGTCGGCTTCGCCGACACCGTCGAGAGCGCGACGCGAGTTCCGCTCGCGCCGATGCGGTTCGCCAACGATTTGGCGAACCGCCGCTCTCGACCCCGCAAGAGGGAGAAGGAAACCTTCAGTGGACGGCGCGGATCTGTGCATCCCATGTCAAGCGGACGGTTGAACTAGACGGGTCCGAAGGTCTCGTCGAACAGGTCGAGCATGGCGCGCCAGGAGCGTTTGTCGGCGCTCTCGTCGTAGGCGAAGCCGGGTCGGCCGAGCGCATTGGCGCCCGGATTGGTGAAGCTGTGGCCGGCGCCGCCATAGACCAGCATGCGCCAGTCGGCATGTGCCGCCTTCATCTCGGCCTCGAAGGCGGCGCGCTGCTCGGGCGGGATGATCGGGTCGTCGGCGCCGATCTGCACCAGGATCTTCGGCTTGATCGGCGCGGTCGCCGGCCGGCCCGTGCCGAGCCCGGAATGGAAGCCGACCACCGCGGCCAAGGGCTCGCCGGCGCGTGCCATCTCCAGCACCGTGGTGCCGCCGAAACAGTAGCCGATGCCGGCCAGCCGGTTCGCATCGGTCTCGGCCTGGGCGGTCAGCACCTCCAGCGCCGCATGCGCCCGGGCGCGGATGCCGGTCGGATCGGCCATCCAGGCCCCGATCCGGTCCATCACCGTGCTCATGTCCGCCAGCGGCTGGCCGTCGCCGTAATAGTCCAGCGCGAACGCCGCATAGCCCGCCTGCGCCAGCTTGCGCGCCGAATTCCTGGCGTGGTCGGTCAGCCCGCCGCCCTCATGCGCCACGATGACCCCCGGCCGTTTCCCCGCCTTGGCGTCGTCCACCGCCAGATAGCCCACCAACCGCTGCCCATCCGCGTGATACTCGATGTCCTGGGTCTTCATGGGTGTTCCTCCTGCGCGAGACCTTTTAGCGCGACTTCTCTCCGAGGGTGAAGGAGGGCCCGCGTCTTCTAACTTCTCCCGTGGGGAGAAGGAGGGGCCCATCGCGCCAGCGATGGGAGGATGAGGGCGTACGCCGTTTCAGGATAGTCCGAGAGGCGGTAACCCCTCATCCTCCCACGCACTTGCGTGCGCGGGCCCCTCCTTCTCCCTCTGGGAGAAGTCTTGCGTCGCGGGCCCCCCACGGCAATGCTGCCACCCCCTGTCAGTAGCGGCGCTGGCAATCTCCTCCTGGCGCGACTACCTTGCCGTTCATGCCCCGTTCCCCAGTCGAGTCCGGCGTCCAGGAGGCGCCCGCGTCGTTCGTGCACGACATCAGCCCGGCGTTGTGGACGCCGCACCGGCCGGCGCGGCCGGAGAAGTCCGAGGGCGGGCGGCGGTTCGTCATCAAGGCCGACTACGAGCCGGCCGGCGACCAGCCGACCGCCATCACCGAACTGGTCGCCGGCGTCAACGCCCGCGAGCACGACCAGGTGCTGCTCGGCGTCACCGGCTCCGGCAAGACCTTCACCATGGCCAAGGTGATCGAG
>DASYAQ010000129.1:0-10231 GCA_036501225.1 Caulobacteraceae bacterium
TCCAGGGCGTGATGGCCAGGCGCGGCGGCGGCTGGACCCTGCGCGGCGTCATCGACATCGAGGACCACCAGTTCACCGACCAGCGCTTCGTCCTGGCCGCTTTCGAACTCGGTCACGCCGTCAACGGCCACGACGTCCCACCCGATTTCTGGGCCGCCTACACCGCGGGCCGACCGCTCGACCCGAGCTACGCGACGTTCAAACCGCTGTTCCAGCTCTATTATCTGCTCGTCTGGACCTGGGTCCTGAAGGATCGCCCGGCGCTCAAGGACAACTGCATCCGCCACCTCGACGCGATCACGACCGGCTTATGAGCGTCTCTCTGCGCCCACACCCGAACCAGGCCGCCGCGCCGGCCATCACCGTCGAGGCGCACGCGACGCGGCCGAGCGGCAATCGCCTCGAGCTGCATTACGTCGTCACCGGCGATCTCGGGAGCTTGTACCTGCCGCCGGCGGGTCACCCGGTGCGCGCGGACGAGCTTTGGAAACGGACCTGTTTCGAGGCCTTCGTTCGGCCGGGCGCGGACGAGGCCTATTTCGAATTCAACTTCGCGCCGACCCGGTGGTGGGCCGCCTACCGGTTCGATCGCTACCGGCAGGGCATGGCCGACGCGGACATCGCGCCGGCGCGGATCGAGGCGCACACCGCAGGCGAGCGTTTCGAACTGGCCGTCGCCATGGACGCGCCGAGCTGGCCGGCCGACCGGCCCTGGCGCCTGGGCCTGACGGCCGTGATCGAAGCGCTGAACGGCGAAAAGTCCTACTGGGCCTTGGCGCACGCGCCGGAAAAGCCCGACTTTCATCACCCTGATTCGTTCGCGCTCGACCTTTTCCCTGCGGAGCCTGCATGAAATTCGGCATCGACCGGTTGATCGAGGATCCGGCCCTCCGCGCCCCGCTGGCTGGCAAGCGGGTGGCCCTGCTGGCCCACCCCGCTTCGGTGACCCAGGACCTGACCCATAGCCTCGACGCCCTGGCCGGCCTTGACGATGTGAGCCTCACCGCGGCGCTCGGCCCGCAGCACGGCCTGCGCGGCGACAAGCAGGACAACATGGTCGAGACGGCCGACTTCCACGATCCGGTCAGCGGCGTGCCGGTGTTCAGCCTCTATGGCGAGGTTCGTGCGCCCACCGAGGCCATGCTCGAGACGTTTGATGTGCTGCTGGTCGACCTGCAGGACCTGGGCTGCCGCATCTACACCTTCATCACCACGCTGCGCTACGTGCTGGAAGCCGCCGCCAGCCACGGCAAGTCGGTCTGGGTGCTCGATCGCCCCAACCCGGTTGGCCGGCCGGTCGAGGGCCTGCGCCTGCGGCCCGGCTGGGAGAGCTTCGTCGGCGCCGGACCCTTGCCGATGCGCCACGGGCTCACCCTGGGCGAGCTGGGCGACTGGTTCATCGCGACGTTGAAGCTCGATGTCGACTATCGCGTCATCGAGCTGGAGGACTGGCGACCGGAGCAGGGCCCCGGCTTCGGCTGGCCGCTGGGCGAACGGGCCTGGATCAATCCCAGCCCCAATGCGCCCAACCTGTGGATGGCGCGCGCCTATGCCGGCACGGTGATGCTGGAGGGCGCCACCCTGTCGGAGGGCCGCGGCACCACCCGGCCGCTGGAGTTGTTCGGCGCGCCCGATATCGACGCGCGGGCGGTGACCCGGACCATGCGCGGCATGGCGCCCGACTGGCTGGACGGCTGCGCGCTGCGCGACTGCTGGTTCGAGCCGACCTTCCACAAGCATGTCGGCCAGCTTTGCAACGGCGTGCAGATCGTCAGCGAAGGCCCGGCCTACGATCATGCGGCGTTCCGGCCCTGGCGCATCCAGGCCCTGGCCTTCAAGGCGATCCGTCGGCTCTATCCCGACTATCCGCTGTGGCGCGACTTCGCCTATGAGTACGAGCACGACAAGCTGGCCATCGACGTGATCAACGGCGGCCCGGCCCTGCGCGAGTGGGTCGACGATCCGTCGGCCACCGGCGCGGACCTGGACGCGCTGACCCGCCCCGAGGAAGACGCCTGGCTCGACGAGCGGCGCGCCTATCTGCGCTACTAAGCCCGGTCGACAGGCGACCGGACCGCGCAAACGCTCGACGGGGCCGTCACGCGGAGGCTATGAGCAGGCGATGCAGGCCCTGGACGGCGCGCGCGCCCACATCCGCGACATTCCCCTGGAAAACATCGCCGGCCTGGCCAAGGACAGGTTCGGCGACGCCAGCGTCATTCCGCTGTGGTTCGGCGAGGGCGACGTGCCGGCGCCGGCCTTCATCGGCGAGGCGATGAGCCGCGCCATCGCCGCCGGCCAGGTCTTCTACACCCACCAGAACGGCATCCCCGAACTGCGCGAGACGCTGGCCGCCTATCTGAGCGGCCTGGGCGCGCGGCCGGTCGGGCCCGAACGCATCACCGTCACGGCCAGCGGCATGAACGCCATCATGCTGGCCCTGACCCTGGTCTGCGAAGTGGGCGACAACATCGTGGCCATCGATCCGGTCTGGCCGAACACCGGCGGCATGGCGCGGCTGCTGGGCGCCGAGGTGCGCTCGGTGCGCATGGACTCTCGCCCGGACGGCTGGAGCCTGGATATCGACAAGCTCGCCGCCAGCCTCGATGAGCGCACCCGCGCGGTCTTTTTCGCCTCGCCCGGCAATCCCACCGGCGCCATGGTCCCGCTCGAGGTTCAGGCCGCGATGCTGACGCTCTGCCGCGAGCGCGGCGTCTGGCTGATCGCCGACGAGGTCTATAACCGCCTGGCCTTCGGCTTATCGAGCGCGCCCACCATCCTCGACATCGCCGAGCCGGAAGACCGGCTCATCGTCATAAACAGCTTCTCCAAATCCTGGGCGATGACCGGCTGGCGGCTGGGTTGGATGGTGCATCCGCCGTCGCTCGGCCCGACGCTGGCCATGCTGACCCAGTACACCACCAGCGGCGTGACCACCTTCCTGCAGCACGCCGGCGTCGCCGCCATCCGCGACGGCGAGCCGTTCGTCGCCTCGATGCGGGCCTATTGCCAGGCGGGGATGAGCATTGTCTGCGGCGCGCTCGAACGCTCGCCGCGCGTGCGCCTGGGCCCCCGGCCGACAGCCGGCATGTACGCCTTCTTCGAGGTCGACGGCATGCCCGACGCGCGCCAGGCCTGCCTCGACATCCTCGCCGCCACCGGGGTCGGCCTGGCCCCCGGCGTCTTCTTCGGCCCGGGTTCGGAGGGCTTCCTGCGCGCCTGCGTCTGCCGCGCGCCGGATGTGCTCAGCCAGGCCATGCAGCGCCTGGCGCCGGCGCTCGCGTAGAGCGCGGACGTCGCGGCGGCTCGGGCTCAGTTTCCCGGGACGATGAAATGACCGCGGGCGGCGGGCGGCGCGGCGGCGGGGTCTAGCAGGGCGCGATAGCCGATGGCGCCGCCGGCGACGAAGGCGGCCAACACGCAGAGCCCGATCACGGTTCTCCAGTTCCGTCGACGCGGCCGCCGCTCGAGCCGCCGAAATATGTCCGCGCCAGCCGCAACGGTGTTGATTTCCCCGCTTTCGGGCGGCGGCCGGTTCAGCTTCGCGGGGGTCTCTGATCCAGCCGGTGAGAAGGTCGGCTCGGCCGCGGTCGACGATGGATGGGTTTGCATAACGATCTCCATGATCTCGCTTTGCGAGAGACTTGAGGAGCCGCATCCGGTTTGATAACCACAGACATTCAGAAGACTTTGATTGGTTTTTTCAAATAATGGCCGGTCTCCAGCTCACCGAACTGGTCGCCTTCGCGGCCGTCGCGCGGCACCGCAGCTTCACCAAGGCGGCGGCCCAGGTCGGGATCGCCCTGCCGACCATGAGCCAGACCATTCGCTCGCTGGAGGATCGTCTCGGCGTGCGGCTGTTCAATCGCACCACGCGCAGCGTCGCCTTGACGGAGGCCGGGGAGCGGCTCCTGGCCGAGGTGCAGCCCATTCTCGAAGGCGTCGATCAGGCGCTGGAGAGCGTCAACGCGTTCCGCGACAAGCCGATGGGAACTTTGCGCCTTGCGGTGACGCGGCCCTTCGCCACCATGCTGCTGGCCCCGCTGGTCCAGCCGTTTCTGGCTCAGTACCCGGCCATCCGGCTGGAAATCTCGGTCGACGATACGCACAGCGACATCGTCAGCGGGCGGTTCGACGCCGGAATCCGCGTCGGCCACCGGGTCGAGCGCGACATGACCATCCTGCGCATCGCCGACGAGTTCCGCATGCTGGCCGTCGCCGCGCCGGCCTATATGGCGGGCGTCGCGCGGCCGTTCGCGCCCAAGGATCTGCACGCCCTCAACTGCATTCGATACCGGACGCCCTGGGATGGATCGTTGCAACCCTGGCTCTTCACCAAGGGCGACCAACAGACCGAGGCCGCCGTCGAGGGCTCGCTGATCGTCAACGACGTCGATCTGTGGCTGAACACCATTCTCGACGGTGTCGGGGTCGGCTACCTGCCCGAGCCGATCGTCGCGCCCTACCTGGCGCGGGGCCGGCTGGTCAGTCTGCTCGACGACTGGAGTCACACCCATTACGGCGTCTTCCTCTATCATCCCAGCCGTCGCCAGCCACCCATGCCGCTGCGGGTTTTTCTCAGGTTCATCGAGACCTGGCGAAAGACGGCCGCGCTCAGCCGTCGGGTCGTTTGAACCGTTGCCGCGGGACGAGCCGGCGGCCGCAAGGCGGACCGCCGGCTCATGCGCAAGGCGCATGGACCTGCCGGGGCGAACAGGTCCGCGCGGTCGCCCCGGCGGGGAAGTCCTGGGCGACGCGAGGCCTTGGCGCAAACGTGATGTTGTCGCGGCCTGAAAGACAAGGTGGCCCCGGGGCGGCATTTCGATAAGCCGAAATATTCTGAAAGGGTTGTTCGTAATCTACGAAGACTGGTGAGACGATGTCAGACCAGGTCGCGTTTGATCCGGCCGTCGGATCGGGTCTCGAAGATGACCTTGTCGCCGCGCCTGGCCGTCAGGCTTTCGGTCAGGATGAAGTCTTCCGCCGTCGACCGCAGTTCACAAGCGGCTTCGACCGTGCAGTCCCACTTGCCGCGCTTCCAGCTCGACGAGGCGCGATGCGTCCAGACGCCGCTGTTCGGGTCGGCTTCGGCGATCTCGCTGACCTCCAGACGACCCCTGCCGAGCGTAGTTCCGGTCGATTTCAGCAGCGTCGGCGTCGGCGGCGACGCCAGTTCGATCCGATAGCGGCCGGGGGCGATCGGATCGGTGACCGCGGTCGGCCGCCGCGCGCGGTCGCCTGGCGGCGTATGGATTTCCGGGATGTCGAGCGCCGCGGGCTCGGCTTCGATCGGCCGAACCGGCAGGGTCAGGATGCTGGACGCCCCGAGCATCAGGGTCAGGGTGACGATCTCGGGCGACGGCCAGACCAGCGGCCAGAGGCTTTCGGACAGGGCCAGGCCGATGCGGCTGCCGGCGCGGAAACGGTGCGCGATCGCCGCCAGCGCGATCTCGACGTCATAGACCTCGCCCGGGCCCAGGGGTTCGGGCCGGGCGTGGGAGTCGCGGTGGGTGAGGTTGAGGAGGCTGGAACTGACCAGCCAGGATCGCCCGTCGGCGGTCATCTCCACCAGCCGCGCCGCCAGTTTGGCGACTGGCCGGTCGGCGCTGATCTGCAGCTTCAGGACCGGGGCGCCGAGGATTTCGAGATCCTCGGTCAGCGCCGCGGTGCGGAAGACCAGGGATCGGGCGTCGTCTGGCGACTGCTCGACCGGCGGCCGGTCCAGCCATTCGGGCTTGGTCAAGCCGACGATGCGGTCGCCGACACAGATCACCGTCTCGGCCGGCCCGGGCTGATCGGAGAGGGCGCCGTCGGTCAGGTAGAGAACCCGCTCTATCGTTCGCGGCGGCCACGCCGCCTCGGCGATCCAACGACCGGGGATTTCGGCCGGAACCACCGCCGAAGGCGCGCAAGAAGGCATTAACGCGCGCAGCATCGGCTCGTTCATGATCCCGGTGTCGTCGCCCTTCAGCCAGTGAGCCCACCAGCGCACCTCCTCGTGCGCCCAATCCAGGCCTTGCGGCTGGGCGGACCAGGGATAGGTGTGGCCCCAGGGCCCGATCAGGGCCATGCGCGGGCATTGCAGGTTGGCGAGCAACCGGCCGACCGGGTTCGAATAGGTATCCTGCCAGCCGGCGACGATATAGGTCGGGACCTGGATGGCGCGCCAGTCCTCGCGGACCGAGCCGCGCCGCCAGTAGGCGTCGTAGGTCTGGTGTTCGAGCCAGGTCTTCAGGATCGGTGGCGCAGCTTCCAGCCGCGCGCGCCACATCGCCTCCCACGCCTCGCCGACGACATCTGGGTCCGGCGGGCCGGCCATCACCAGCTTGAAGCCGATCCCCCACTGGAAGTTGGTGTGGCCGAGCGCGCCGCCGATATAGTGGGCGTCGTCGGTATAGCGGTCGTCCAGGCAGCCCATGGGCATGATGGCCTTGAGCGCCGGGGGGTTCCTGGCCGCGATCTGCAGGGTGTTGATGCCGCCCCAGGACAGGCCGCGCATGCCGACCTGGCCGCTGCACCAGCCCTGGCCGGCGAGCCAGGCGATGATGGCGCAGCCGTCCTCCAGCTCCCGGTCGAGATATTCGTCGACCAGCACGCCCTCGGAATCGCCGCTGCCACGCACGTCGACCCGCGCATAGGCGATGCCGTAGCCGGCCAGGGTCGGGCCCCAGGCGTCGTCGTGGGCGCGGTATGTGTCCGACTTGCGATAGGGGATGTATTCGAGCACCGCCGGGACCGGCTCGAGACCGGTTGGAATCCACAGCCGCGCGGAAAGCCGCACGCCATCGGCCATCGGGATCCAGACGGTGACGGGATCGTTGCTCGGCCGCTTATCCGGCAGGCGCCAGGTCACGGGGCAGCCGGCGCTTGCGCCAGCTCCGGCGGCAGCCAGCCGCGGACTTCGAGCCAGTCGTCGCCGACGGTTTCGAAACGGCTGAGCTTCAGCTTGTCGAGATTGGCGAAGCTGCAGCGGCCGTCGACGACCAGGTCGCGGATGGCGTGGCCGCTGGCCGGCGACAGCCCGAAGCCGACGCTGGACATGGTCGCGACCACCAGGTTGGCCGGGTTCTCCAGCCGGTCGAGCACGGGGCGGCCGTCAGGGGTGTTCTCGATCACCCCGGCCCAGCTGCGGATCAGGCGCAGATTCGCCGCGCCCGGCATCAGCTCGGCGACGCGGCGGGCGAGGTTGCGGGTCAATGGGCTGGTCGGCCGGGCGACGGGGCCATCGGCCGCCAGGTCGATCCACTCGTGCGGGCCGCCGCCGAAGGCCAGATTGCCGCGCAGGGTCTGGCGACCATAGAGGCCGTTGCCGTCGACGCCGCCGATGCGCATCAGCGGCGCGGGTTCGGTGACGATCATCTCGGCGCGGCCGTAGCCCAGCGGCAGGCGCACGCCCACGGTCTTCAGCAGCATGCCGGTCTGCGGCCCGGCGGCGACCACCAGGGCGTCGAGGCCGATGCGTCCGCGCGCGGTCTCCACCGCGACGATGCGGCCGCCCGCTTCGACGATCCGGGTCACCGGCGTGTGCTGGGCGATACGGCCGCCGAGATCCTGCAGCGCCCAGGCATAGGCCTGCACCGTCCGCTGCGGATTGGCCTGCCCGCCATAGTGCAGGTGAACGCCGCCGATATTGGCTTCGCTGGCCATCGGCACGAGCGCGCGCACTTCCTTCGGATCCAGGTCGTCGACCGAGTAGCCGAGCCGCCGGCCCTCGGCGGCCATGCCGCGATAGGCGGCCAGGTCGCTCCCGGTCAGGGCGAAGATCACCCGCTCGCGGCGATACTCCGTTGGATAGCCGAGCAGTTCGTCCATCCGCGGCCAGAGCCGCTGTTCCTCGTGAAACAGCGGGCTGTGATAGTGCGAGGCGCCGCCGCCGTTGCGCCCCGAGGCCTCCCAGCCAATCACGCCCTTGTCGAGCACCAGGACGTCGACGCCGGAGCGCGCCAGCCACCAGGCGGCGCTCAGGCCGGTGACGCCGCCGCCGACCACCACCACCGCCGCGCCGACGGGCGTCGCCACGTCTAAGCCTCGCCGCCGAACGGGGTGACGAATTCGCGCTCGGTGCCGATGTCGTCATACGCCGACCATTGGCCGGGGATGGCGAACCAGATTTCCCAGCCGTCGGTCATGGCCGAGGTCTCGTTCCAGTCGGCCATGATCTTCAACGGCAGTGGCCGGACGGGTGCGCGGTATGTGGCCAGAGGGACCGCCGCCGGGGCCGCGCCCGAGGCCTGGGCCAGGGTCAAGGCGATCTGCTCGCGGCACCGCCGGCCCTGGCAGGGGCCCATGCCGGCGCGGGTCAGGCGCTTGACCTGGTCCTGGTTCAGCGGCCCGTCGGCGCTCAGGGAGCCCAAGTCGCGCGCCATCGCCGGCGCGGCCGGTTCGCCGAGATAGCGCGGCGCGCGCACCTCCAGCAGGTCGCCGCGCGTGACGGATTCGCACTGGCAGACCATCAGCGACGGATCGACGTCGCGGGTCAGCGCCTCGAACCAGGCTGCCTGATAGGCCCAGGCGTCGGCCCCGGCGGGTGGGCGGCCCGCGGCCTTGGCCCCCAGCGCCTGCCGCGCCGCCTGGCGTCCCTGCTCGGCGGCCTCGGCCTCGCTCCGCGTCAGGCCGGCGGCGTCGCCGGCGGTGAACACCCCCGGCAACGAGGTCGCCCAGCCTTGCAGGACCGGCGCATGGCCGCCGCGCCGGCTGTCGGGGACGCTCAAGCCGCCGGCGGAACTCAAGAGTTCGATGGCCGGCGCCTGCCCGAAGGCCAGGCAGACGGTATCGCACTCAAGCGTGGTCTCGCGGCCACGGCCATCGCTCAGCACCAGGCGCTCGACGCCGTCGCGGCCGCCCTCGGCGCGCCTCGGTGTCTGGCCGGTCAGGACGGGCACGCCTGCCGCCTTCAGCCGCGCCAGCGAGCCACTCGAGGCCTGGGGCCGGCGCAAGGTCTCGACCACCGCGACCACCTCGAGGCCGCGCTCCTGGATCATCAGCGCCGTCGCAACGGCGAGTTCGCCGGAGCCCAGCACCACGATCCGGCGGCCGGTAAAGGCGTCGTAGCGCTGCAAGAGCGCGTGCAGCCCGGCCGCGCCCACCACGCCGGGCTGGTCCCAGCCCGGAAAGCCCAGGGCGACGTCGCGGGCGCCGGTGGCCAGGATCAGGCGATCGAAGCCGCACATCCAGGAGCGGTCCTCGTCGGCCAGCCCGACCATCGGCGCGGGCAGGGCGCGCAGGGCCGGGCCGTTGAGATAGAGGCCCCAGGCGGTGACCCCCAGCCGCACATCGACGCCGCGCTCGATCGCCTCTTCCAGGGCCGGATTGGCGGCCAGCAGTTGCTCGACCAGCCGCCCCCGCCGCTGCACCGCCCCGCCCATGCGGCCGCCATAGAGCAGCGGCACGTCCAGCCCGATCAGTTGTGGATCGAGCGGGTTTTCGTCGACCAGCATGACGCTCGCGCCCCGCTTCGCCGCCTCGATCGCCGCCGCCGCCCCGGCTGGCCCGGCGCCGACCACCAGCACCTCGGCATGCTCTTCCGGCGGGGCGAGCTTGCCGTCGAGGGCGCTGGGGTCGGTCAGGCGCGGCATCAGACGCGGTCCAGTGCCTGGGACAGATCGGCGATCAGGTCGTCGGGATGCTCCAGTCCGACCGAGAGCCTTAAACTCGCCTCGGTGACGCCGGCCTCGGCCAGCCGGTCGCGGGCGATGGCGTAGTGGGTGGTGCTGGCCGGATGGCAGATCAGCGTTTCCGAGCCGCCGAGGCTGACCGCCAGCCGCAGCAGCGTCAGGGCGTCGAGCATCCGGAAGGCCTCGGCCTCGCCGCCGTGCAGCCGGAATGAAAAGGTCGAGCCGGCGCCGCGGGTCTGGCGCTGCATCAGCTCGTGCTCGCGCGAGCCGGATTCGGCCAGGCCGATGAAGCTGACGCCCGCGACCTTGGGATGGGCTTTCAGATAGCGCGCTATGGTCAGGGCGCTGTCGCAGGCCCTGGCGGTGCGCACCGAAAGCGTCTCCAGCGAGCGCAGCAAGAGCCAGGCCGTCTGCGGGTCCATGGTCGTGCCGAGCAGGGTGCGCAGCGCCCGCAGCGGCGCGACCAGCTCCAGCCGGCCGCTGACCCCGCCGGCCAAGAGGTCGCTGTGGCCGCCGCAATACTTGGTCAGCGAGGTCATGCAGAGGTCGGCCCCGCGGGCCAGCGGGCTTTGCAGCAGCGGCCCGAGGAACGTGTTGTCGACGCAGACCAGCGGCCG
>DASYAQ010000130.1:0-1626 GCA_036501225.1 Caulobacteraceae bacterium
GCATCCGCAAGGCATAGCGGACACCCTCACGGGTCGCGACGAAGGCGGTACGGTCGCCCTTGGGAAGCTCGCACACGGCCATGACGGCTTCGGCGATCTCTCGCACGGTCATGGGCGCCGGAGCGGTTCTCAGCACGTCCAGCACGGCGCGGGAGCATTGGCCGTGGCGAAACCACGTTCCGGCCAAAGGCGGCGCGATCACCTTGACGCCGATAAGCTCGCCCTCGGCATCGAACAGCTTCAGGGTCGCCTTGATTGTCGCCATGCTGTGCTTCAGATCATGGGCGGCCTTGTGCGTGGCGCGAAGCTGGCCGGCTAATTCGCCGTACTTGCGCTTGAGGCCAGCAATCAGGATTTCATCGGTCATGCCCTGAAATGTGGGCGTCGGACCGGCTCA
Organism: Caulobacteraceae bacterium; assembly: GCA_036501225.1. GTDB lineage: Bacteria > Pseudomonadota > Alphaproteobacteria > Caulobacterales > Caulobacteraceae > Poindextera. Next base: position 398 of record DASYAQ010000130.1, read on the forward strand.
AGTCTTGTGGCGTTTGCGCCATAATACCGCATGGTCCCCCTCCCCCTACGGTGGAGGAACTGGAGCTCGCGTCACCCCAGCGCCTTCACCGCGGCCTCGACGACGCTGGTCCAGTCGCCGGGGGCCGGTTGGCGGATGATCTTGACGTTCGGGTACCAGTAGCTGTCGGCGCGGTCGACGCCCCAGCGCCAGTCGGCGTTCCACCACAGCATCAGGATCACCGGCTTGCCCATGGCGGCGGCCAGGTGGGCGACGCCGGTGTCGGCCGTGACCACCAGATCGAGGCCCGCGATGATCGCGGCGGTGTCGGCCATGTCGGTGATCCAGGGGCTGGGATCGACGATGTCCAGCGCCGGCAGATCGGCCAGCATCGAGGCGGTCTCGCGGTCGTGCAGCGCCACCCATTGGGCGCGCTTCACATCGGCCAGCGGCGCCGCCAAGAGGGCGGGCAGGGTCTTGCGGACGGCCTGGGTCTGGCCGTCGTCGTTCCAGCGCACCTGGCGGGTGCCGAGCACAAGGCCGATCCGCCGCGCGCGCGCCGCCTTGGGCTGGAGAGCCTGCAGCCGTTCGGCCCAGACGGCGGTGTCGGCCGGGTCGGCGCGCAGATAGGCGCGCGGCGCCGGCGGGCCGTCCATCAGCCTGAGCACCCCCAGGCTGCAGACGGGCGCCTGGATGTCGATGGGCCCGGCCACGGCCAGCCAGCGCTGCTCCGGCTGGCGCGCCTGTGGACCGGTGGTGGTGACGCTCGACCACACGCGGGCTTTTCGGAAGTTGAACGCCATCAGCCGCGCCAGCGGCGGCGCCAGCGCCAGGTGCAGCTGGGCGCCGTCGTCGATCAGGCCCTGGAAGGCGGTGGCGAACATGATGGCGTCGCCCAGGCCCTGTTCGCGGTGAATCAGCAGCCGCTTGCCGGCGATCGGCTCGCCGGTCCAGCGCGGCGCGGCGTAGGGATAGATGCCCAGCCCGTTGAAGCCATAGCTCTCCAGCCGCCGCTCATAGCGCGGCCAGCCGGCCGCGAAGTCCTCGCGCACCAGGTCGAGCATGGCGTGCTCCCAGCCGACCGAGGCGTCGCCGGGCGCATGCTGTTCGGCGCGGTCGAACCACGCCGCGGCCTCGTCGAAGCGGCGCTGGTCCATGGCCAGCTTGGCCATGCGGATCTCCAGCCCGGCCACGGCGCCGCCGGCGGCCTGGTAGCGCGCCATCAGCTCCCAGCCCTCGGGGGCGCGGCC
>DASYAQ010000131.1:0-3329 GCA_036501225.1 Caulobacteraceae bacterium
AGGCCCACGCCCGCCGCCGCGGCAAGCTCGTCCTGCCGCAACCCCATGCCTTTGCGTGCCCTGCGGACGGCTTCGCCAATGCTTGATGGACCCGTCATCGAATTTGTCCCGTTCGGGATAGTTCGCACTAAATTTGCGCGAGAGTCAACAAAATATCCCGATCGGGACAATCAATATCAATAAGGCGCGCCGCGCCAAGAAATGTCCCGATCGGGATAGCTCCGCTCTCGCTCGCAGCGCTACCGCGCCAGACGCGCCAGGGCCGCTTCCACGGCAGCCAGCCGCGCTTCGATCCGCGCCAGTCGATCAGCGGCTGGAGCGGCGTCCGGGACTGGGGTGGAGACGCCGGCGTGCTCGGCGATTTCGGCCGGGGAGGCGCCGAGCAGTTCGGCGAAGGCGGTCACCTCGGCCGCCGAAAGCTCGCGCTGATCCTTGAACAGCAGGGCGAGATCGGCCTCGTTCATGCCCGCGCCGGCGGCCAGCGCGGCGCGGCTCAGGCCGCGTCCGTCGAGCCGGGCCTCGAACCAGGCGACATCGAAGAAAAGCGCCATGGCCTCAGGCGTCGCCCTGGCGCGGGTCTTGCTTGGCCCGGGGCCAGCGCCATCCCCTTCGAAGGTTGTTCATGCCATTTCTTGCCGCGTTCTCGGTCAGGGCCTTCGATCTCTTTGTCGTCGTTCTCATCTTCACCGCGCTGAGCTGACACTAGAAGTCGCTCTCTCGCCTCGAGGCGATCAGGGTGACGATGAAGCCGGCGGCCACGTCCAGCAGCACCATCAGGCCGATCAGGAAGAAGGTCGAGGTGGCGAAGGCCGGAAAGAGCAAAAACTCGATCAGGCAGACAATGAACAGCGCCATCGACAGCGAGTGGTTGAGGATGGCGATCCGCCGGCTGCCGGCCGACTTGAGCAGTTCCGCGAACAGGATCAGCAGCGATCCGGTCAGCAAAAGGTCGCCGAGGCTGACCGGCCAGACCGCGCGCGAGACCATGTGCAGACTGACCAGCGGCTTCGACAGGCTCGCGCCGGCGCCCGCGCCGGCGAACCCCCCGCTGATGGTCAGCATGAGGACATTGTAAAACGCCACCGGCAGCACCAGCAGCGGAAACGCGGCGAGCATTCGCCCTCCCTTCGCGCCGAGCGCCAAGGCTACGCCCTTCCCCGACAGCGAAGCCTGACCTAATTCGCCGCAAGACGCAAAAGCCGGCGGGTGGGGGAGGCGCGCGCGCATGCTATCAAGCGGGGCATGACCGAAGCGACACGCCTGGACGTGCTGGCGCGCGGGTGGCGGGGGCGGCTGCTCGCCGCGCTGATCGCCCTGGTCGCGGGCCTGCCGGGCCTCTCCGCCCTGCCGGCGCTCGACCGCGACGAGGCGCGTTTCGCCCAGGCCAGCGCCCAGATGCTGGAGACCGGCGACTTTGTCAGCATCGACTACCAGGACGCGGCGCGCAGCCAGGCGCCGGTGCTGATTCACTGGCTGCAGGCGGCGAGCGTGGCCCTGGTCTCCTCCGCCGAGGCCAGGCAGATCTGGGCCTATCGCCTGCCGTCCCTGCTGGGCGCCATGCTGGCGGCGGCGGCCTGCGCCTGGGGAGCGGAGGCCCTGTTCGGCGCGCTCCCGGGCTTCGTCGCCGGCGCCATGCTTGGCGCCTCGATGCTGCTCTCCACCGAAGCCGGCCTGGCCACCACCGATGCGGTGCTGTGCGGGACGGTGACGCTGTCCATGGCCGCCTTCGCGCGCATCTATGCCGCCGCCAGGGGCGAAATGACGGTCGGCTGGCGCACCAAGCTGCTCTTCTGGCTGGGCCTGGCGCTGGCCATCCTCGACAAGGGGCCGGTCGCGCCGATGATCGTGATCCTGGCGCTTGGCGGCCTGGCGATCTGGGACCGCGGCGCGCCCTGGGCCCGGTCGCTGGGCTGGACCTGGGGCCTGCTGCTGACCTGCGCCATCGCCGGGCCCTGGGCGATGGCGATCACGGTCAGGACCGACGGCGGCTTCTGGAGCGGCGCCATCGCCGGCGACCTGGCCGGCAAGCTCAGCGGCGACGGCGGCCATTTCCATCCGCCCGGCTTCCACATCCTGCTCGCGCCACTGCTGCTCTTCCCGGCCGCCGTCCTGCTGCCGGCGGCGGCCGCGGAGGCCTGGAAGGGCCGCGCGGCCAGCGGGGTGAGGGTGGCCCTGGCCTGGCTGGTCCCGGCCTGGCTGGTCTTCGAGATCTTGCCGACCAAGCTGCCGCACGACGTCCTGCCGCTCTATGGCGCGATCGCCTGGCTGGCCGCCTTTGCGCTCACCCGTCCGTTGGCGACCTGGAGCCGCGGGGCGGGCGCCGTGCTGTCGCTGGGGGCCGGCGGCGTCCTGGCCATCGCGGTGATCGTCGTCTCGCACCGCTTCGGCGCGCCGGCCGACCTTTGGCTGGCCGTGCTCGCGGGCGGGCTCGCCATCGCCGCGGGCGTGGCCGGAGGCGCGGTGCTGCTGACCCGTCATGGCCTGGCCGCGCTGGCGATCGCGGGCGGCCTTGGCATCGCCGCCCACGCGCTGATCTTCGCCGGCGTCGCGCCCAGGCTGTCGCCGCTCTGGACCTCCGCCCAGATCGCCGGCGCGCTCGATCGGGCCAAGCTCGATCCGCAGGCCGGGCTCACCCCGGGCCCGGTCGCGGTGGTCGGCTATGCCGAGCCCAGCCTGGTCTTTGCGCTGGGCACCGAAACCGTGATCGGCGATGTCGGCGACGCGGCGGACGCCATCTCGGTGGGCAGCCCCGCCGTGGTCGAGGCGCGCTATGAGCCGGCCTTCGCCGCCGAGCTGACGGCCGACAAGCTGAAGGCCGCGCCGGCGGCGGTGGTCAACGGATTCGACTATTCCAACAGCCAGCCGGTTCGGCTCACTATCTATAGGTCCTTGAGCCCACCTCCCAGACCCGGTCCGACCGCCCCATGAGCCAGCCCATCCAGATCGTCGAAGTCGGCCCGCGCGACGGGCTGCAGAACGAGTCCGCCATCCTCGGCGTCGAGGACCGCGTCGCCTTCATCGGCCGGCTCGAGGACTGCGGGCTGAAACGGATCGAGGCGGTGTCCTTCGTCAATCCGCGCCGGGTGCCGCAGATGGCCGGGGCCGAGGAGATCATGGCGGCGCTCAAGCCCCGCCCCGGCGTCTCGCGCATCGGCCTGGTGCTGAACGAGCGCGGCTGGGAGCGCTGTGTCGCGGCCGGCTGCGACGAGGCCAATGTGGTGGTCTGCGCCTCCGACGGCTTCGGCATCAGGAACCAGGGCGCCTCGGTCGCCGAGCAGGCGGCGACCATGGTCCGCATCGCCGAGCGCCGCGCCGCCGAGGGCGGGCCG
>DASYAQ010000132.1:0-4501 GCA_036501225.1 Caulobacteraceae bacterium
GGTTCGAGGCCGCGTTCGCGCAGCGCCGCCAGCACCTTGCGCGACGTGCCGCAGCCGGGGTTGTGGAAGATGGTGACGGCGTCGCTGGCCATGGCTCGCTCCTTCGGCTGTCCGCCTTCCGGATACATCGCCGCGGCGGCCGGCGGTAGGCCTGCAAGCGCGCGCGAGACGCCTTGTCTTCCAGTGGCGCGCGGCTTGCTGCTTCGCGTCCTGAGCGAACACCGCCGCGCCAGATCGGAACACACGGCGCGCCGGCAAACCTTCGCTAACCGAAGGCCTGTATGAAAGCGCGGATGCGACAAGCGGCGGTCACGGCGGGACTTGAGGCGGAGCTTGTCCATCCCGGCGCGCTCGCGCCCGCCGACGTCGCGGCCTGGCGCGCCTTGCAGGCCGCCGAGCCCGCCTTCGCCAGCCCCCTGCTCAGCGTGGATTTCGCGCAAGCGGTCGGCGCGGTGCGCGAGGATGCGCGGGTCGCGGTCTATCGGCGCGGCGGCCAGACCATCGGTTTCCTGGCCCATCATCGTCGTCCGGGCGGCTTCGCGCGGCCGATCGGCGCGCCCTTCTGCGACTATCACTCACTGATCAGCGGCCGCGACGCCGCCCTTGGCGCGGCCGAGGCGCTGCAGGCCGCGCGGCTGGGCGCGCTGCGCCTGACCGGCCTGATCGATCCCTTCGACAGCTTCGGCGAGGCGGTCAAGACCCTCATGCCGGCGCACCGGATCGCGCTGGCGGGCACGTCGGAGGCCTATCTCGAGACGCTCTGGGCCGGCAGCGGCAACCGGCTGAAGAATTATCGCCGCTATCGCCGTTCGCTGGAAAAAGCGGCCGGAGCGATCCGGGTGGTCGGCGACGACCGCGACCCGGCAGCCTTTGAAACGCTCATTGGCTGGAAGCGCGACCAGTTCGTGCGCACCGGACTGCACGATTTCCTGGCCGTGCCATGGGCCGCGGCGCTGATGCGCGGGATGTTCGCCGAGCGCACCCAGACCTTCGGCGGCCAGATGCTCAGCCTCTATGCCGGTGGGAACCTGGTCGCGGCCCATTTCGGCGCGCGCCAGGGCGGCTGGTTCCATCCCTGGATCAGCGCCTACGATCCCGATCTCGCCGCGCATTCGCCCGGCACGGTGCACCAGGTCGAGGCCATCGGCGCCATGACCGGGCTTGGCCTCGGCACCTACGATCTCGGTCCCGGCGAGGACCACTGGAAGTCCCAGTTCACCAACGACAACCAAGGGGTCGGCGCGGGGCTTGCCGTCGCGCCCAACTTCGCCGGGGCCCTGGCCCGCTCCTCCGACCAGTTCTGGGCCCTGCCGCCGCTGCGCGACGCGGTCCTGGTCGGACGGGTGCGCAACCGGCTGGACCAGATCGCGGCGCTGGAGCTGACGCTGAGCGGCCGCATGCAGGGCGCGGCCTATGCCTTGACCACGCAACGGAGACGACAATGGGCGGCGTGATCGCGGATTGGTCGAGCGATCGGATCGAAGGCTTCGAGACGTCGATCGTCCGCTTTCGCCATACGCTGGCGGAACGGCCGCTGTTTTCCGACGCCGGCCTGGTGGCCGTGCTGGACCGCTATCCGCGCCAGGCCATGGGCATCTTCACCATGGGCGAGGACCTGGAGGACTGGCAGTCGTGGCGGCGCGGGACGGCCAACGGCCTGGACGGCGCGGCCTTGCTGGAGGCGGTGAAACAGGGGCGGCTCTGGCTGAACCTGCGCCACGCCAACACGCACCTGCCGGAATTCGCGGCGCTCTGCGACGAGATCTCGGCCGAGAAGGAAGACCACCTGAAGACGCGGATCCTCAACCGCGACCTGGGCCTCCTGATCTCGTCGCCGAACGCGCGGGTCTTCTACCACCTGGACGTGCCGCTCTCGTCGCTGTGGCAGGTGCGGGGGGTGAAGCGGATCTGGTTCTATCCGCGCGGCGAGCCGTTCACCGACCCGGCCTGGCTGGAACGCTGCGTGCATGGCGTCGCCGAGGGGCAGATGCCTTTTTTAAGCGAGTGGGATGCACAGGCGGAGACCTTCGAACTCACCGCCGGCGACATGGTCACCTGGCCGCAGAACATGCCGCACCGGGTCGACAACGGCCCGATGATGAACGTCTCGGTCTCCATGGAGTTCATGACTCCGCCGGCGCGGATCCGCGCCAATGTGCTGCACGCCAACGGCGTCCTGCGCTCCACCCTGGGCTGGACGCCGCGGGTGCAGGATCGGGCCGGTCCGGCGCTGGCCGCCAAGCTGGCGGTGGCCAGCGCGCACAAGGCCTGGACCAACCGGCGCAAGGCCCGGCCCGTGCTGCCCGAGACCTTCGCGGTCGAGACCCGCACCGCATGACCGCCGAAATCTCCATCATCATCCCGACCCAGCGGCGGCTGGAGGGCTTGGCGCGCGCGGCCCGCTCGGCCTTTGTGCAGGGCGGGGTCGACGCCTCATCGCTCGAGCTGGTGGTGGTCGACAACGACCAGACGCCGTCGGCGCAAGCCACGACCAGGGCCCTGGCCGACGAGGCGCCCTTTCCCGTGCGCTACGTGCACGAACCGGCGGCCGGGGTCGCCAATGCGCGCAACGCCGGCATGACCGAATCGCAAGGCGAGTTGATCGCCTTTCTCGACGATGACGAGGAAGCGCCGAGCGGCTGGCTGGCCGCCCTGATCAGCGCCCAGCATCTGTACCAGGCCGATGTGGTCTTCGGGCCGGTGCATGCGCGCGCCGACTGGGGCAGGATCGGCAACCGCATTTATTTCGAGCGCTTCTTTTCGCGCCTTGGCCCGGACCAGAGCGGACCGATCGACCACTATTACGGCTGCGGCGACAGCCTGGTGCGGCGCGGCGCGCTGCCCGATCCGGACCGGCCGTTCTCGGCCATCCGCAACCATATCGGCGGCGAGGACGACCTGCTGTTCGGGGCCATGGAGCGGAGCGGCGCCCGATTCGCCTGGTCGGCCGAGGCCTGGGTCTGGGAAGATCCCGCGCCCGAACGGCTCACCCTGCGCTACACCGCGTTGCGCGCCTTCGCCTTCGGACAGGGGGCCAGCGCCCATTGCGCCGCGGCCGGCGACCGGCTGGGCGTGGCGCGCTGGATGGCGCTTGGCCTGGCACAGGCCCTGACCTTCGGCGCCTATGCCGGGCTCAAATGGCTTTTGCACTCGCCCAGTTTCGCCTTTTCGCTCGACCGCGCGGCGCGGGGCCTTGGAAAGACCCTGTGGTGGAAACCGTTCAAGATCCGCTTCTACGGCCTGGCGGCGCCCGCCGCGGCGGCGCCAGTAAGCTGAGCTGTCTTTTCCTGGGACGCGACTCTGCATATTCGCATCAGCATGGCGACGATCCTTGCAGCCAAGGCCTCGGTTGTGCATTTGTCATGGCGCGGAACCGCGGCGCGACGCGGGAAGGCCAGACCATTCGATAGGGAGCGTTTGTGAGTACGGCCAGCACCATAGCGGGGCTCGATCACGCCCCGACCCGTCACGCCGGGCTGATCGCGTGGGTGCGCGAGATCGCCGAACTGACCAAGCCCGATCGGGTGCACTGGTGCGACGGCAGTCAGGCCGAATGGGACAGCCTGACCGCCGCGTTGGTCGAGGCCGGCACGCTCAAGCGGCTCAATCCCGAGAAACGGCCCAATTCCTTCTATGCCGCCTCCGACCCCAGCGACGTGGCGCGGGTCGAGAGCCGCACCTTCATCTGTTCGGAAGACCCCGAGGACGCCGGCCCGACCAACAACTGGCTCGACCCGACCGAGATGCGCGGCGATCTGAACGGCCTGTTCGATGGCGCGATGCGCGGACGGACCATGTACGTCGTGCCGTTCTGCATGGGCCCGCTGGGCTCGAAGATCAGCGCGCTTGGCGTCGAGATTACCGACAGCGGCTACGTGGTCGTATCCATGCGGATCATGACCAGGATGGGCCAGGCCGCCCTCGACGAGCTCGGCGAGGACGGTTTTTTTGTGCCCGCGGTGCATTCCGTCGGCGCCCCGCTGGAGCCCGGCCAGACCGATGTCGCCTGGCCCTGCAACAGCATCAAATACATCGTCCACTTCCCGGAAACCCGGCAGATCTGGTCCTACGGCTCCGGCTATGGCGGCAACGCCCTCCTGGGCAAGAAATGCTACGCCCTGCGCATCGCCTCGGTGATGGCCCGCGACGAGGGCTGGCTGGCCGAGCACATGTTGATCCTCAAGCTGACCAACCCCGAGGGCGCGGTCCGCTATGTGGCCGCCGCCTTCCCGAGCTATTGCGGCAAGACCAACCTGGCCATGCTGCAGCCCAAGCTGCCCGGCTGGAAGGCCGAGACCATCGGCGACGACATCGCCTGGATGCGCTTCGGCGAGGACGGGCGGCTCTACGCCATCAATCCGGAGGCCGGCTTCTTCGGCGTCGCGCCGGGGACGGGCGAGGTCACCAACGCCAACGCCATCGCGTCGCTGTCGGCCAACTGCATCTTCACCAACGTCGCCAAGACCGCCGATGGCGATGTCTGGTGGGAAGGCCTCACCGA
>DASYAQ010000133.1:0-6328 GCA_036501225.1 Caulobacteraceae bacterium
CGCGAATCGTTAACGGATGCCGCACTGCAGCAATTTGTCGCGCCCGCAGTGCGGGGGCATCCACGGACATCAGTCGTTGCCTTTCGCGCCCCCGCGCTGGCAAATGAGTCATTCACCTCATATGCAAACGTTCATCTTCGCCGACTTGTTCCCTCAATGATTGAAAGTCCTGGCCATTGACCCGTCCAATTCCCGCCATGGTCGAAACTTCTCCGGCCCCGCTCGGTTCCGTCGACAGCATCACCCAAGACCTTGCCGGCGTCGGCTATATCGCCTCGCGCCGCATCGCCACCGCGCTGCTCATGGCCAATCATCTGCAAAAGCCGATCCTCGTCGAAGGTCAGGCGGGGGTGGGCAAGACTGAACTGGCCATCGCCACCTCGACCATGCTCGGCTTGCCGCTCATCCGCATGCAGTGTTACGAGGGCCTGGACGAGGCCAAGGCGCTGTACGAGTGGAAGTACGGCAAGCAGCTGCTCTACACCCAGATCCTCAAGGACCGGATGGGCGAGACCCTCGGCGAGGAAAAGACCATGGCCGGCGCCATGGACCGCCTGCACGGCATGGGCGACCTGTTCTTCTCCGAGCCCTTCCTCGAGCCCCGGCCGCTGCTCAAGGCGCTGCAGCAGCCGCAAGGCGCCGTCCTGCTGATCGACGAGATCGACAAGTCGGACGAGGCCTTCGAAGCCTTCCTGCTGGAGATCCTGTCCGACTTCCAGGTCTCGGTGCCCGAGCTCGGGGTGATCAAGGCGGTCAATCCGCCGATCGTCTTCCTGACCTCCAACAATGTCCGCGACCTCGGCGATGCGCTGAAGCGGCGCTGCCTGCATCTGCACATCCCCCTGCCCGATCCGGCGCTGGAGGAGCGCATCGTCGCCAGCCGCGTGCCCGGCATCGACAAGCGGCTGAACCAGGAGCTGGTCGGCTTCGTGCAGAGCCTGCGCAGCCTGGACCTGCGCAAGTCGCCCTCGATCTCCGAGACGGTGGACTGGGCCCGGGTGCTGATCCTGCTGCACGCCCACGCGCTTGAGCCCGAACTGGTCCGCGACACCCTGAACGTGCTGCTCAAGTTCGAGCAGGACATCCTGGCCGTCGAGCCGCAGATCAGTGAACTGATCCGCAAGCCTGTACCTGCGGCGGGCTGAGGGCCAGTGAGTGAACAGGCATTCCCCCCATTCGCTCATCGGGGATGAGCGGGGGTTGGGGTTCCGCTGATGCAGAAAACCCTGGAAAGCTTTGTTCGGGCGCTCAGGGCCTCCGACATCCGGGTTTCGCCGGCCGAGACCATCGACGCGCACCGGGCGGCCGAGGCGGTGGGCTATCGCGACCGCGAGCTGTTCCGTGACGCCCTGGTCGCCACGCTGGCCAAGACCGCCTCGGAAACGGCCCGGTTCGACGCCCTGTTCGACACCTTCTTCAGCCGCGACGAGTTCCTGCAGCCGCCGCCCGACGCCGTCGACCAGGCCATGGCGGACGAACTGTCCGAAGGCGAAGGCGGCGAGCCGGACCTGGCCCAGATGCTGCTCGAACACGACGGCGCGGCCCTGGCCCAGGCCATGGAGGCGGCCGGCGAGCGGGCCGGGGCGGCCAATATCCGCCTCTCCAGCCAGCGCCGGCTGCTGACCCGCCGGCTGCTCGACGAGATGGGCCTCGGCGGCCTGGAACGACGCATCGCCGACGCCGGCAAGCGCGACGACGCGACCGGCAAAAGGCTGGCCGAGCGGCTGACCAAGGCGCGCGAGGACCTGTTCACCGAGGCCGGCCACTATGTCGAGCGCCAGCATGAACTCTATGCCGCCGAGAGCGGCCGCAAGCTGCGCGAAGACGTGCTGGCCAACCAGAAGCTGACCGCCATCGACGAGCACGAGCTGGCCACCATGCAGCGGCTGGTGCGGCGCATGGCCAAGCGGCTGGCCTCGAAATACAGCCGCCAGGTGCGCCGGGCCAAACGCGGCCAGCTCGACGTGCGCCGCACCATCCGGCGCAGCCTCGGCCACGGCGGCGTGCCGTTCGAGCTGATCTGGAAGAGCAAGCACATCGATCGGCCGAGCATCGCGGTGATGTGCGACGTCTCCGGCTCGGTCGCCCAGGCCGCGCACTTCCTGCTGCTCTTCCTCTACAGCCTGAACGAGGTGGTGGAGCGGCTGGACGCCTTCGCCTTCTCCAACCGCCTGGTCGCGGTCGGCGACATCCTCAACGACGAGGCGGTCTCCGACGCCATCGCCTCGGTGATCAAGCGCATCGGCATGCGCTCGACCGACTATGGCTTGGCGCTGGAGGACTTCTGCGCGCTGGAGCTGGCCAAGATCGACCGGCGGACCACGGTGATCATCCTGGGCGACGGCCGGACCAACTATGTGAACCCGAGGCTGGACCTGATGCGCGCGATCAGCGAGCGGGCGCGGGCGGTGATCTGGCTGAACCCGGAGCCGGAGAGCCTGTGGGCGCGCGGCGATTCCGAGATGGAGCGCTATCGCCGCTTCTGCAACGTCGCCAAGAGCTGCAACAGCCTGGCCGAACTGGAACGCATCATCGAGGACGTGCTCAGAACCTATATGCCCCGCTAGCGCGGAGCCTCCTCGCCGGTTGCGGTTGCGCCGGCGCCGGGCTTAAGTTCCGTTGCGCGCCACGGGGGGTTGGGTCCATGCGTCGTCCAGTCGTCATCGTCGGAATTGTCATCGTCGTCATGGTGCTGGTCGCCATCGTCGCCGTCGTAAACCACAACGATCAGGTCGCCGCGGCTGCCAAGGCTCACCACGACTGGGTCCAGCAGCACGTCTCCATGTGATCGTCCGGACCCGGAGGCAGGTCGGTTGAGAGGCGTTTCGAAGCGGCAGATCCTGCAGGGCGGCGGCCTGGCGGTGCTGGAGGCGGCGTTCGGCCATGCCGCCTTCGCCCAGGCCGTGCGGGACGACTGGGCCGTCCCGGTCCCGCTGCAACATCGGATGTACCGAACGGCGATCGACATCGCCAGGCGGAAGATCCGCGGCGGGCCGCGGGATCCCGCCTTTCCCAAGCCCTTTCTGGACGCGGCGTTCAGCACCAACATCTTCCTGTGGGACACCTGCTTCATCGCCGCCTACGCCAAGTATCACCAAGCCGAGCTGCCGATCGCCAACGCGCTCGACAACTTCTATGTTCGTCAGGATGCGGACGGTTTCATCTGCCGCGAATACACCGAGGCCGGCCTGCCCGTCTGGCCCAAGGACCACCCGATCAGCATCAACCCGCCCCTCTTCGCCTTCGCCGAGCTCGAGCTCTACAGCCAGTCGAAAGACCTGGGCCGGCTGGCGCACGCCTATCCCACGCTGAAGCGGTTCTTCGACTTCCTGCACCGCACCTATCGATGCGACGACGGCCTCTATTTCAGCGACGCCGTGGGGTCGGGGATGGACAATATCCCCCGCCATCCGGACGGCTGGCGCGACGACCATGCCGGGCTGCCGATCCATCCGAACTTCCCCAAGCGCTTCAACTATACGGGGCTGAACGCGGCCTGGAACCGCCAGGGCCGCAGCGTCGACTTCTCGGCGCAGATGGCGCTGTTCGCCGACAATCTGCGGGTCATGGCCGGGCTGCTCGGCGAGAGCGCCGACATGCCCGCCCTCGCCCAGGTCCACGCGGACATCGGCGCGGCGGTGAACCAGCACTGCTGGAACGAAGCGGACGGCTTCTACTACGACCTGGGCTATGGCGAGCAGATTCGCCGCAAGCACATCGGCATGTTCTGGGTCATGCTGGCCGGCATCGTTCCGCCCGACCGCCTGGACCGCATGCTGGCCCATCTGGTCGATCCGGCCCAGTTCTGGCGCAGGATCCCGGTGGCCAGCTGGCCGGCGGACCAGGCGGGGTTCTCTCCGATCGGAAACTATTGGAAGGGCAGCGTCTGGGCCCCCACCAACTATATGATCATCAGGGGTCTTGAACGCTGCGGCCAGCATGAGCTGGCGACCCGGCTGGCGCGGCAATACTACTGGTCGCTCGCCCAGGTGTTCAAATCGACCGGCACCTTCTGGGAGAACTATGCGCCGGACGCCGTCGCCAGAGGCAATATCGCCAGGCCGGACTTCTGCGGCTGGACCGGCCTGGCCCCGATCGCGCTCTATCACGAATTCATCGCCTGACGCCTCCCGGGCCTACGACGCCGAGGACCGCCCGGCCGGCTTCGCCGCCGCCCATGGCCTCGACGCCTGGGTGGCCGAGCCGGATGGCCAGGTGGTCGGCCTGGCCTGCTGTCCTCGTCGAGGCAAGCCGCCGTCCGAGGAACCGCCGCCCCTTGCGCCCCGTTTGAATGAAAGCGCGCGGCCGGCGGTCTTGCCGAGCCGGTCGCGCTCGCACCAGCCAACGAGGCCTCCGATGAAACTCTATTTCGCCCCCGGCGCCTGCAGCCTCGCGGACCACATCGCCCTGCGCGAGGCCGGCCTGGCCTTCGATCCCGTCAGGGTCGACCTGAAGGCCAAGAAAACCGAAGACGGCCAGGACTACGCCGCGATCAATCCCAAGGGGTACGTGCCGGCGCTGGCGTTCGACGACGGCGCGGTGCTCACCGAGAACGTGGCGATCCTGAGCTGGATCGCCGACCAGGCCTCGACGCTCGCGCCGAAGGGCGTGCTGGCGCGCTACCGCCTGCTGGAGATGCTCGCCTATCTGTCGAGCGAGGTGCACAAGGCCTTTGCGCCGTTCTTCAACCCCGCCGCCGGCGAGGCCGACAAGGCCAAGGCCAGCCAAACCATCTCCCGCCGCCTTGGCTACATCGCCGACCGCCTCGACCAGGACTACCTGTTCGGCCCGGCGTTCAGCGTCGCCGACGCCTACCTGTTCGTCATGGAGATGTGGGCGAAGAGGAACGGCCTGCCGCTGGCCGACGCCCTGTCGCGCCACGTCGACCGCGTCAGCCGCCGCCCGGCGGTCCGCGAGGCCTTGGAGTACGAGGGGCTGGCGCCCAGCGACGCTGCGGCCGAGCCGGACGCTCCAGCGCGGCCGCGCCCGGCCGACCAGGCGCACCGGGCGGGCTGAGCGCCCAGGGCGGCGGTTCGCCTCGCACCACGCCGGCGACGGATTGTCGGCTGGCGTGAAGAGGCCGTTCCGCCCTTCGCCATTGACTCCCCTTCCCCTCCCATTTCTAATTTTACCGGCGAGGCCGGGACGTGGCGAACCACGTCCCGGCCGTTTCGGCTTGGCGATAGGCTGTTCGTACATTTGAGGCCCCGGCATCCATTTCAGCCCGGCGGCGTGTTGAATTTGAAAGGCTTTTCATGAGCATCAAGGGCAAGGCCTATGTCGCCGGCGTGTTCGAGCACCCGACGCGGGAGGCGATCGGCTACACCACCCCGCAACTGCACGCCGAATGCGCCAAGGGAGCGCTGGAAGACGCCGGTTTAGCCAAGGACGACATCGACGGCTATTTTTGCGCCGGCGACGCGCCCGGCTTCGGCGCCATGTCGATGGCCGACTATATGGGCCTGAAGCTGCGCCACATGGACTCCACCGAGACCGGCGGCTCCTCCTACATTCTGCACGTCGGCCATGCCGCCGAGGCGATCGCGGCGGGCAAGTGCTCGGTGGCGCTGATCACCCTGGCCGGCCGGCCGCGCACCGCGCGCATGGGCATGGGCGGCGGAGGCGGCGGGCCAGGCCGCGGCGGACCGCCGCCGGGCGCGGCCTTCAGCGAGGTGCCGGAAGCCGGCTTCGAGAACATCTATGGCGGCTCGACCCACAACACCTACGGCATGTGCGCCATGCGCCACATGCACGACCATGGCACCACCTCCGAGCAGCTGGCCTGGATCAAGGTGGCGGCCTCGCACCATGCCCAGTGGAACGAGCACGCCATGCTGCGCGAGGTGGTCACGGTCGAGGACGTGCTGGCCTCGCCGATGATCGCCACCCCGCTGCACCGGATGGACTGCTGCGTCATCTCCGACGGCGGCGGCGCGGTGATCGTGGTCTCCCCCGAGGTGGCCAAGAGCCTGAACCGGCCGCTGGTGAAGATCATCGGGGCGGGCGAGGCGCCGAAAGGCCCGCGCGGCGGCAACGACCTCGACCTGACCTATTCGGGCGCGGTCTGGTCCGGCCCCGCCGCCTTCGCCGAGGCCGGCGTCACGCCGCAGGACATGAAGTACGCCTCGATCTACGACAGCTTCACCATCACCGTGCTGATGCAGTTGGAGGATCTCGGTTTTTGTAAAAAAGGCGACGGCGGCAAGTTCGTCGCCGACGGCAACCTGATCTCCGGCGTCGGCAAGCTGCCGTTCAACACCGACGGCGGCGGGCTGTGCAACAACCACCCCACCAACCGCGGCGGCATCACCAAGGTGATCGAGGCCGT
>DASYAQ010000134.1:0-11886 GCA_036501225.1 Caulobacteraceae bacterium
CTGGACCCCAGGCGCTATTCCCTCGCCGCCCCCAGGCATGAAGTGGAATTCCATGGCGTCCAGATTGCCGGCATCTAGATCACCAGACATCGCCGCATTCTCAAGCATCGCATAAGCCTCAGCCGCGCGAATCTCTGTAGGGACCGCGAACTTCTGTGACGGAATCTGGTCGGCCCAGAGCTGGGCCGCCTGCGATAGGCGATAAGTCTTGAACGAATCCCATAGCTTATAGTCCGGCCCGAACCCGAGGTTGCCCTTCTCCGACAACGCCTTGAGCCGCAGGCCGGGCGCGGCCTGGGCGGCGGTGATCGCCTCATGCCGCCGCCTCTCGATCATCATGGCCCAGCCAGTCCCGAGCAGGAGGATTGCGAACAGCACGAGCACGATCACAACCCATGCCGGCGTGCCGGCGGCGGCGTGCGTGACGGCTGCGGCCTTATTGTCCGCTGCGGGAGCCTTGAAGTAACTAAGCGCTTCGAAGGCGAGCCCGCCCAGGCCGCCCAACGCGCCGATGACGATGCAGGTTCGCTCGACGATCTTCCAGGTGTTGTCTTCGACCATCGCCGGATCATGGCCGCCCGCGTGCGGACCTGGCAACGCTTTAGGTTGATTAGGGGCAGACGCCCGCAGGCTATATCCTGACCCGGCAACTCAGCCGGGAGACTCGGATGGCCGAACACGACATGCCCGAGGGCTGGATCAAGTGCCCAAAGTGCGGGGGCACCGGTCAGGAGCCAAGTCTGAGGCCGCTTGACGCCGAGAAGCTTGTCTACCGCCCGTGTAGCGCGTGCGACGGTGAAGGTCGCGTCAGAGAGAAGCCTCCCGCTGGTTAGATCGCTCGCCACACCGTCCCTCGCTCGCGGGCGCCGGACTCAGGGGTCCGGCTTGGAGGGCATCTTGGTGTGTTTCCTACATAATGTCGGAATTCACCGCCCAGGCTCTCGACAGCCTTCGCGCGCCGCTCGAGACCGGCGAGGTGATCGTGGCCCGCGCCAACGCCCATGTCCGCTATCCGGCCCGGGTGCAACTGGTGGCGGCGATGAACCCCTGCCGCTGCGGTCATGGCGGCTTGGGCCGCGGCGCCTGCGGCCGCGCGCCGCGCTGCCAGCAGACCTATCAGAGCCGGATTTCCGGGCCCCTGCTCGACCGCATCGACCTGCAGGTCGAGGTGCCGCCGGTGACCGCCACCGACTTGGCCCTGCCGGCGTCCGCCGAAGGCACCGCCGAGGCCGCCGCCCGCGTCGCCCAGGCGCGCGCCGCGCAAGGCCAGCGCGCGCAGGAGGCCGGCGAGGATGGGGCGCCGATCAACGCCCGCGCCGACGGCGGGTTCCTCGAACGCATCGCCGCCCTCGACCAGCCGGCCGCGGCGCTGCTGTCCAAGGCCGCCCAGACCAACAACCTCACCGCCCGCGGCTGGACCCGCACGCTGAAACTCGCCCGCACCATCGCCGACCTGGACGGCGCCACGGCCGTCCGCCGCCTGCACGTGGCCGAGGCGCTGATCTACCGTCGCGTCGGGCCGGCGGCCGAAATGGCCAGGGTTTGACCGCGCGTTAAGCCGCGCGGCGCTAGGCTGGCCAGGTCATGCGCAAAGACCCTTCTCCCGACGGCATTCCGCTCGAGCAGTTGGCGGCGCTCAGCCATGAGTTTCGCACGCCGCTGAACGGCGTCCTGGGCATGGCGCGGCTGCTGGAATCGACGCGGCTGACCGCCGAGCAGCGCGCCTATGTGGCGGCGCTGAACGAGAGCGGCGGGCATCTGCTGGGCCTGGTCAACGACGTGCTCGACTACGCCAAGCTGGGGGCGGCGGGCATGGAGCTCAGTCCGGCCGCGGTCGATGTCGAGGACGTGCTGCGCTCAGTCTGCGAACTCATGAGCCCGCGGGCGCACGAGAAGGGGCTGGAGATCGGCTGGGCGGCCGAGGCCGGCATGGCGTCGATCCTGGCCGACGAGGGCCGGCTGAAGCAGATCCTGCTCAACTTCGCCGGCAATGCGGTCAAGTTCGTCGAGACCGGCGGCGTTTTGCTGCTCGCCGAAGGCGCCGCCCCTGGGCGCCTGCGTTTTACCGTCTCCGATACCGGGCCCGGCGTCGCCGAGCGCGCGCGGGCGCGCATCTTCGAGGCCTTCACCCACGCCGACCCCGAGCACGGCTCGCGCCTGGGCGGCGCGGGCCTTGGCCTGGCTATCGCCAGCCGCATCGCCGAGGCCATGGGCGGCGAGGTCGGGGTCGCCGGGGCGGTGGGACGCGGCGCCGACTTCTGGTTCGAGGCGCCGTTTGAAGCCGCAGGCGTGGCCGGCGCCGAGGCGCCCCTGGCCGGCCGGCGCGTGGCCATCGTCTCGCCCAGCGCCGTCCTGCGCGAGGCGGCGGGCCGCCAGATCGAGGCCTGTGGCGCGCGGGCGCTCAAGGTCGAGCGTATCGACGAGGCCCTGGCCCAGACCGGCGCGAGCGACGTCCTGCTGATCGACCAGGCCCTGGTGAAGGGCCGCGCGCGCCTGCGGCCGCCGCCGGGCCGGGCCGCCGTGATTCTGCTCAAGCCCGAGGAACGCGGCCGCATCGCCCGCTACCGCGCCGCCGGTTTCGCCGGCTATCTGATCAAGCCGCTGCGCCGCGCTTCGCTGGCCGCCCGCGTGCTGGCCGCCGAGGACGCGCAGGCGGCGCATCCGCCGATGGAGGACGAACGCATCGCGCTGGCGCCCCAGGCCCACGTCGCCGCCGCGCCCGGCGCGCGCGTGCTGCTGGCTGAGGACAATCCGATCAACGCCATGCTGGCCCGCACGCTGCTGGCGCGCGAAGGCTGCAGCGTCGACCACGTCGCCGACGGCGAGGCCGCACTCGCGGCGCTGGCGCGGGATCGCTACGACCTAGTGCTGATGGACGTGCGCATGCCGCGCCTGTCCGGCATGGAGGCCGCCAGGGCGCTGCGCGCACGGGGGGTGGAGACGCCGGTGGTGGCGCTGACCGCCAACGCCTTCGAGGACGACCGCCGCGCCTGCCTGGCCGCCGGCATGGACGATTTCCTGGTCAAACCGCTCAGCCCGGAGGCGCTTCGCCGCGCGCTGCTGCTCTGGACCGGCGCCGGCTGGACGGCCGCGCGCAAGCACGCCAAGCTCACCGGCTAGACTCGGAGCGCTGACCGGCGCTTCGCTTTCGCGAGGGTTGGCCATTGTCCGAGACGATCGAGCCGGCCGCGGCCCAGGCTCCCCGGGTCAAGCGCCGCCTGGCTGACGTGATCCGCGAGCTGCGCCGGCCAAAGGTTTCGCTGATGCTGGTCCTGGGCATCGCGTCCGGCCTGCCCTTCGCGCTGATCGGCAATACGCTGGCTTTCTGGCTCAAGGACGCCCATGTCGGCCTGGCCGCGATCGGCTTCGTCTCATGGGTCGGACTGACCTATTCGATCAAGTTCGTCTGGGGCGCGGTGGTCGACCGCATCAAGGCCCCGATCATCAACCGCATGGGCCGCCGCCGCAGCTGGATGCTGGTCAGCCAGGTGGTCGCCGGCGCCGGCCTGATCGGCATGGGCCTGATCGATCCCAGGCTGCAATTCTGGCCGTTCGTGGCCCTGGCCTTCGTGGCGGCGCTCGGCGCGGCGACCCAGGACACGGCGATGGACGCCTGGCGGATCGAGAGCGCCGCCGACGCCGACGAGCTCGGCCTGCTCACCGCCGCCTACAGCGTCGGCTATCGCCTGGCGCTGATCCTGACCGAATCGATCATCCTGATGGTGGCCAAGCGGCTGGGCTGGCCGATCAGCTACGTCATCTATGGCGCGGCCATGTCGATCGGCGTCGCCGCCGTGCTGATCGCGCGCGAGCCGGTCGCCGCCGACGCGGTGCTGGAGGCCAAGAGCGCCGCGGCCAGGCGCCGCCCGCTGCAGGCGGTCTATGACGCCGTCATCGGGCCGCTGATCGTCTTTTTCCGCACCCATGGCGTGGCCATGGCGGCGCTGATGCTGACCACCATCACCTTCTATCACCTGTGCGACTACATGCGGGGGCCGATGAGCAACCCCTATTACGCCGCGCTCAGCATCGACAAGGACACCATCGGCTGGGTGCGGCTGGTGGTCGGCCTGCCGGGCTCGTTCATCGGCATCGCCATCGGCGGCTTCTCGTCGCTGCGGCTCGGCAACCACCGCACCCTGATCGTCGGCGCCATCGTCCAGCCCATCGCCATCGCCGCCTTCGCGCTCTTGGGCTGGCACGGCGGCGACTATGCGTTGATCCAGGCCGGCGGGCTGAAGCTGACCGCCTTCGAGGCCATCATGACGGCGGACTCGGTCGCGATCGGCTATTCGGGCGTGGCGTTGATCTCCTACATGTCGACCCTGACCAGCCTGGGCTACACCGCCACCCAGTACGCCCTGCTCACCTCGGCGCTGGCGATCACCGGCAAGTTCCTGAAGGGCTTTTCCGGCTCGATCGTGGTTCTGCTGCAGCATGGCCGCTCGCTGCTCGACGCTTTCGCGCTGTTCTACCTGGTGGCCGCGGCGTTCGGCGCGCCGGCCATCATCCTCTGCCTGGTCCTGACCCGGCTTACGCCGGCGCCCGCTCGCACCAAGGGGTAAGGTCCGGCTCCTCGCCGATCAGGGCCAGGCCCGCGGCGATCGATTCCAGTTCCGCGCCGCTGCTGATCCTGGCGGGGCCGAAACGCCGCTCGAACAGGGCGCGCACGGCCGGCACGAAGGACGAGCCGCCGGTCAGGAAGACGCGGTCGATGGCTTCGGGCTTGAGCCTGGCGGCCGTCAGCGCCTCATCGACCGCGCCGTCGATGGCCGCGAGGTCGCGGCCGATCCAGGCCTCGAACTCGGTGCGCTCCACGTCGCGCTGGATGTCGATCGCGCCGGCCTGGAAGACGAAGCGCGCCGCGCTCTGCGCCGACAGCGCCTCCTTCAGCCGCGAGATCGACTGGTAGAGGCGGTAGCCGTATTCGCCGTCGAGGAACTCGACCAGCCGCGCGACCTTCTCCGGCTCCAGCGCCCGGCGGATCAGGCCGCGGATGTCGCTCATGTCGCGCGAGGCGCGCATCAGCGCCAGCTGGTCCCAGCGCGCGAAGCTGGCGTAGTAGCGGTTGGGCATGGGCGCGACATTGTCGAAGTCGCGATAGGCCGAGCCCTTGCCGAGCGCCGGCGAGACCAGGTTGTCGATCAGCCGGTAGTCGAAGGCGTCGCCGGCCACCCCCACCCCGGCCTGGCCCAGCGCCTTGGAGGTGAGCACGCCGCGCTTGCGGGTGAACCGGACGATGGAGAAATCGCTGGTGCCGCCGCCGAAGTCGCCGACCAGGACGGTGGCGTCGGCGTCCAGCTGGCGCGCGAAGAAGAAGGCCGCGGCCACCGGCTCGTAGGCGTAGAGGATCTCCGAAACCCCCAGGCGGCGAAAGGCGATCTGGTAGCGGGAAAGCGCCAGGCTGGGCTCCGGGAAGGCGCCGGCGAAGCGCACCGGGCGTCCGACGATCAGCCGCGCCGGCGGTTCGGCCATCACCGCCCCGGCATGGGCGCGCACCCGCAGCAGGAAGGCCGAGAGCAGGTCCTCGAACCGGTAACGGCGGCCGAGGATGACGGTCTCGGAAAAGGCGGCGCTGGCGGCGAAGCTCTTGAACGACTGGATGAAACGCGTCTCGCCCGGATCGTCCAGATAGGCGTCGATCGCCCAAGGCCCGGCCTCGACCAGCCGGCCGTTCGGCTGGTCCGAGTCAGACCGAAAACTCATGCAGGAGCGGAAGGTGGTCGAGGCCTGGTCCTCGAAGGCGAAGTCCGCCAGCACCGCCTCGCCGTCATCGCCGGCCCTGGAGACCACGGTGTTGGTGGTTCCGAAGTCAATCCCCAGGGTGGATGTGGAGGCGGGCATGGGCGCGCCGGAGCGCGGGCGCGCTCCGCCTTCGTCGGCTTTGGGGTTGAGGGCCGGCGTGTTTGCAGCCTGCGAAGGCCGCCGTCAAGCCGGGCGAGGCAGGAGAGCGAGGGCCGATGAGGCTATGAATCGCCGCGCACGAACTGATCCACCTCGTCGTTGCCCGAGTGGTCGAGGTCGCTGGCGGCGCCGCGCCAGACGATGACGCCGCCGCTCAGCATGGCGACCTCGTCCCCGATCCGGCGCGCCGAGTCCAGGTCGTGGGTGATGGACACGGCGGTGCAGCCCAGGCTCTTCACCTGCTCGCGGATCAAGGCGTTGATCGCCCGGCCGGTGACCGGATCGAGGCCGGTCGTCGGTTCATCGAAGAAGATGATTTCCGGATTGGCCACCATGGCCCTGGCCAGGCCGACGCGCTTCTGCATGCCGCCCGACAGCTCGGAGGGGTAGAGCCCGGCGGCCTCGCGGGTCATCCTTACCCGGTCCAAAGCCTCCAGTGCGCGGGTCTTGGCCTCGCGTCTCGGCACCCCGTCGGCGTTGATCAGGCGGAAGGCGACATTCTCCCAGACCGACAGGCTGTCGAACAGCGCCGCGCCCTGGAACAGCATGCCGAACCGGGCGGGCAGCCGCCGCCGCTCGCGCGCCGGCATGGCGGCGACGTCCTGCCCGTCGATCAGGATCTGGCCGTGGTCGGGCGCCATCAGGCCGGCGGCGATCTTTATGGTCACCGATTTCCCCTCGCCGGAGCCGCCGATGATCACCAGCGAGCGGCCGGCGGCGACGCTGAGGTCGACGCCGCGCAGCACCGGCGCGCCCTCGAACCGCTTGGCGACCCCGCGCCATTCCAGCTTGGGCGGCGCGTCGTTCATCGGTGGGTGAACACGGTGGTCAGGAGATAGTCGGCGGCGAAGATCAGGATGGCGGCGGACACCACTGCGTTGGTCGTCGCCCGGCCGACGCCGCGCGCGCCGCCCGAGGCGTAGAACCCGTGATAACACCCCATCAAGGCGATGATGGCCCCGAAGACGGCGGCCTTGATCAGGCCCGAAACCACGTCCCAGCTCTGCAGGAAATCCCAGGTGTTGCGGATGTAGACCGTGGCGTTGAAATCCAGCGTCCGGGTCGCCACCACCCAGCCGCCGGCGATGCCGATGATGTCGGCGACCAGGGTCAGCAGCGGCAGCACCAGGATGGCCGCGGCCAGGCGCGGCGCGATCAGGTAGCGATAGGGATCGGTGGAGAGGGTGTGCAGGGCGTCGATCTGCTCGGTGGCGCGCATGGCCCCGATCTCGGCGGCGAAGGCGGCGGAGACCCGCCCGGCCAGCATCAGGGCCGCCAGCACGGGGCCGAGCTCACGGGTGATCCCCAGCGCGACGATCTGCGGCATGATCTGCTCGGCGTTGAGCCGGCCGCCGCCGGTGTAGATGTTGAGCGCCAGGGCCGCGCCGGTGAACGCCGCCGTCAGCCCGACGACGGCCAGCGAGTAGTAGCCGACGCCGACGAGCTGGAGCGCAAACTGGCCAGGAAACCAGGGCGGCGAGACCATGGCCAGCACGGCGCGTCCCGCGAACAGGGCGACCGCGCCGGTGGTCCGCACGATGTTCAGAAAGGATCGCCCGATCGCCTGAAGTGGCCGCAGGGGCGCGGGAATCGACAACAATCGATCAGGCTCCGGGCGCCGAACTCGACGCCGGCGCGGAAGACGTCGCCTCCGCGGCCGCGGGTTGTTGCGGCCGCAGCATCTGTCCGACCAGGCCGAAAAGATCGACCGCGCCCTGGGTGTTCTCGATCTGGCCGCCGGCCTTGAGATTGGCGGGGGCGCCGCCGGGCTCGATGACCACATGCGCCCCGCCCAGCAACCCGTCGCTGCTGATCTTGGCGGTGGAATCCTCCGGCAGCGGCACCTTGGGATCGAGATCCAGCCGGACAACGGCCAGGTAGCTCTTGGGGTCCAGATCGATGCTGGTGACGGTTCCCACCTTGACCCCGGCCACGCTGACGTTCGCGCCGGGCGCCAGCGCGCCCACCTGGCCGAACCTGGCCTCGACCGCATAGCCGTGGGCCTGGCGAGGGCCGCCCGCCGTCAGCGAATAGGCCAGAAAGCCGGCGGCCGCGATCAGCACGACCGCGCCCACGCCCGTTTCGGCCCATTGTTCCCGCGCCATGCGACCTCCCGATTCCGACGCCGACATACGGCCAGCCACACCCTTTAGCGCGGGCGAGCGGCCCTGCGCTGCCGGCTCTGTTGCTGGAGTTGCGCGATCAGCGCGTCGATGTCGCCGCCGTTGTTGTCGATCGTGGAGACGAAGTCCTGCTGCTGGGTGATCGCCAGCCAGACGCCGCCGGCCTGGACGTCAACCACTTTCCACGCGCCGCCGCCGCCCAGGACCCGCCACGACACCGCCAGCGGCTGCTTGTAGCCGGGACCGCCGATGATGGTGTTGACCACGACGTCGCCGGGCTTGCGGACCACCGATCCGGTCACCCTGACGGTCTTGCCGTTGAAATTGCTCAGCTGCGTCTCATAGACGCTCTGCTCGTAGGCGCGGAAGACCGGCGCGAAGCGCTGCATCTGCGCCGGCGTGATGCTGCGGGCGTATTTGCCGAGCACGAAGGTGGTGATCCGCGGCACGTCGGCGATCTGATCGACCACGCCGCGGAAGGCGCGCGTCCGCTCGGCCGGGCTGGTCGCGTGGTCGTCGAGGATCGAGACGATGCGCTGCGCCTGGACCTGCACGAACTGCTCGGCCTGCGCATCGCGATCGGCCTGGGCGTGCGCTTCGCGGGGCGCGACGGCCAGAGCCGTGAAGGTCCCGCCGATCGCGAGCGCGAGGGCCATGGCGGCCTGGATCAGGGGCGGTTTGAATCTATGGCGCGTCATAACATTCCAGGTGTCGACAAGGTTGAGCGGGGCTGGGTGGAGCAGGGTCGGATGGGACGGGATCGGCGGCGACGGGCTTGGCTGCGGCCGGTTTAGCCTGGGCCGTGGGCGCAATTTGTGGCGCCGCGCCGAAATCCGGCAACTGGCTCACATCTTCCTGGTCGTGGCCGCGCGCCACCGCGATCTGACTGGCCCGCTGTTGCGAATAGACCGACCTTATCGAGGCGTAGGGATCGGTGAATGTGCTGTCCACCTGCTTCAGCTGGTCGTCGGCGCTGGTCCGCTCGGTGACGGCGCCGACACCGGCCCGCACGTCGCCAAAGACGGTGCCCAGGCCGCCGACCAGCAGGCCGAGCGGGTCTGCGAAGATGTCGACAAGCCGGCCGGCGCCGTCGCGCAGGCTGCTCGGCCCCGCCAGGGGGACGAAGATGTAGGGTCCCGACTTCACCCCGTATCGACCCAGGGTCTGGCCGAAGTCGGACTCGTGCTTTTCGATCCCGATCCGGCTGGCGACGTCGACCAGGCCCGCGACCCCCACGGTCGAATTGATCACGAACCGCGCGGTCGCCTTGCCCGCCGGCTTGAATCGCCCCTGCAGGACATCGTTGGCGACGGTCCGCGGTTCGTCGAGATTGTTTATCGCGTTGTCCAGCCCGGTTCGGACCGGGGTCGGGACGACACGAACATAGGTGCGGATGACCGGGGCGATGGCGGCGCGGTCGATGGCCCGGGTCACCCGATAGGAGGTGTGATTGGGCCCTGACCAGGGATCGGGGATCAACCCGGTCGCGCTGTCCGAGACCGGAGCCGTGGCGGCCGGATCTGGGGCCGCCGGGTCCGCAAGACCTGGACCCGCCGCCTGGCCGTCCGCGTTGGATGCATCGTGCGCCCGCGCCGTCTGCGCGATCACCGGCCCGCCGGCCGCGATCAGACCCGTCGCCACGGCTGCGAGCAGAAACGCCTGGCGGTTCATGGCTTCAGCTCGGCGCCGCATGACCATCAGTTGAGGGGTCCGTCGGAACGCCGCAACCCGGTCGTCGCCGAAAAGGCCGAAAAAGCCGAGAAAGTGCGTTGGTGGTCAACGCCGAACCATACCCTGCGCACGGCCCGCGCTAAGCCTTCGCCTCGGCATGGGGCCGCTCATAGGCCGCCATGGTCGCCATCTGCAGGATCTTCGACACCGACGCCGAGAGCGGGCAGATCTGCACCGATTTCGACAGGCCGAGCAGGACCGGCCCGACCACGGTCGCCCCGCCGAGGGCCTGGACCAGCTTGGTCGAGATCGAGGCGGAGTGGATGGCCGGCATGATCAACACATTGGCCTCGCCGGCCAGCCGCATGAAGGGGAAGTTACCGCGTTTTTCGGGCTCCAGCGCCAGTTCCGGCGGCATCTCGCCCTCATATTGGAAGTCGATGTCCATCTCGTCCATCATGGCCACGGCGTCGCGCACCTTTTCCGACCGCTCGCCCATCGGGTTGCCGAAGGTGGAATAGGACATGAAGGCGAGCTTGGGCTCGAAGCCCAGGTCGCGCACCGCGTGCGCCGCCTCGATGGCGATCTCGACCAGCTCCTCGGCCTCGGGCATTTCGGTGATGTTGGTGTCGGCGATGAACAGGGTGCGGCCCTTGGCCAGCAACACGGACATGCCGATGACCCGCCCGCCCGGCGACGGGTCGATCACCCGCATCACCTCTTCCAGCACCTGGTCGAAGCTGCGCGTGACGCCGGTGACCAGGCCGTCGGCATGGCCGAGCGCCACCATCGAGGCGGCGAAGGAGTTGCGGTCCTGGTTGATCAGCCGCTGCACGTCGCGGATCAGATAGCCCTCGCGCTGCAGGCGGCTGTAGAGGAACTCGACATATTCGGCGTTGCGCTCGGAAACCCGGGCGTTGACGATCTCGAGGCCGCTGTCGGTCGGATCGAGCCCGACCAGGCGCATGTTCTGGTGCACCAGTTCCTCCCGCCCGACCAGTATTGCCTGGCCGAGGCCGCCGCTCTGGAAGGCGTAGGCGGCGCGGATGACGCTGGCCTCCTCGCCCTCGGCGAAGACGATGCGGCGCCTGGGCGCCTGGCCCACCGCGCCGGAGATCTTCTGCAGGAAGCCGGCGGAGGGGTCGAGCCGCTGGGCCAGGCCGGCGCGATAGGCGTCCATGTCCTCGATCGGCTTGCGCGCCACGCCGGAATCCATCGCCGCCTGGGCGATGAAGGGCGGGATGTACCAGATCAGACGCGGGTCGAACGGCGCCGGGATGATGTATTCCGGCCCGAACTTCAGCGCCCGACCGTGATAGGCGGCGGCGACCTCGTCGGGCACGTCCTCGCGCGCCAGCTCGGCCAGGGCATGGGCGCAGGCGATCTTCATCTCGTGATTGACCCGCCGGGCGCGCACGTCCAGCGCGCCGCGGAAGATGTACGGGAAGCCCAGCACGTTGTTGACCTGGTTCGGATAATCCGAACGGCCCGTGGCGATGATCGCGTCGGAGCGCACCGCCAGCACCTCTTCCGGAGTGATCTCGGGGTCCGGATTGGCCATGGCGAAGATGATCGGCCTGGGCGCCATCGACTTGACCATTTCCTGGGTCACGGCGCCCTTGACCGAAAGGCCGAGGAAGACATCGGCTCCCTCCATGGCCTCGGCCAGGGTCCGCTTGTCGGTATCGACCGCATGCGCCGACTTCCACTGGTTCATCGAGTCGGTGCGGCCCTGGTAGATGACGCCCTTGGAATCGACCGCGATGCAGTTCTCGGACCGCACCCCCATGGCCTTGACCAGCTCCAGCGAGGCGATGCCCGCCGCGCCGGCGCCGTTCAGCACCAGCTTCAGGTCCTTCAGCTCGCGGCCGGTGATGTAGCAGGCGTTGATCAGGCCGGCGGCCGAGATGACGGCAGTGCCGTGCTGGTCATCGTGGAAGACCGGGATGTCGAGCAGCTCCTGCAGCTCGGTCTCGATGCGGAAGCACTCGGGGCTCTTGATGTCCTCCAGATTGATGCCGCCGAAGCTGACGCCGATATTCTTCACCACGGTGATGATCTCGTCCGGATCGCGCGAACTGACCTCGATGTCGATCGAATCGACGTCGGCGAAACGCTTGAAGAGGACGGCCTTGCCTTCCATCACCGGCTTGGAGGCGAGCGCGCCCAGGTCGCCGAGCCCGAGAAT